>JAEEJD010000128.1 GCA_016281675.1 Lachnospiraceae bacterium | reverse complement strand
TCAGCCTCGCTTTCTTCGTAATTGTCACGCTTTATCTCCCTGACCATATGCACTATTTTGGCGTTTTCGGAGACCTTTCTCTTTTCTTCCTTGGACAGGTCGGCCCACTGCCTTACCGTATATCCGACATTCACCATATCGGAGCCGCAATCCGTGCAGTAATACCTGTCATGAGATCTGTCGTGTCCGGCTATGCTGTTGCACTTGTAGCATACGTACACGTATTCCTCATCATCGGACAGGGGCTCGGTTTCTGTCTCGGACTCAGACTCGGACTCAGACTCGGACCCGGCTTCGGATTCCGGCTGCTGTACAGAATGTACCGCCTGTACAGGTTCGGGCTCCGGCTCCGGCTCTGCGACTTCCTGCTTTATCGACTCGGCCAGCTGTTCGGGAATCGGTGCAAGTTCTATCTCGGGAACATCGGCAATATCCTCTTCCGCCTCCTCCACGGCCTCCTCGACATCCCATGTATCTGATGTCTCATCCTCGGTCTTCTTTACAACTTCCTCAATGACCCAAGGTTCCTCGGCATCCCTGATGCCTTCCTCTTCATTTGTCTGATCGCTCTCTTCGGGTTCGGGTGCTGCACTGACCCTCGGCCCCCACAGATCCTCATGCGTGGGAAATTTCTCGCGGATCTTCTCATCCCGTTCTTCTTCCGACATCTCATTCCACTCGTTGCTCGAAATACTCATCGGAGTAAGAGAATTGCCGCATCTCGGACATCCGTATGCCATATTCTCTATGAGATCGATATATCTGCAGTTTTCGCAAAATCCGATATGCATGTAAAAACCTCTTTCTTTTCAACATAATAGTTTATCACGATTCGGGACTATATGAAACCCTGTTTTAGGACCTTTATGACGTTTTTTCTTGACATGAAAACAGGCGTCGGATATATTCAGGATATGCTTTAAATCTGATTACGATTCTTATATTCTTTTGCACCTTTTCGGTGCACGGATTCACTTGTTTATTTTATGGATCAATTCTTAAAAACACTTTGTTTTTGTTCTGTTTTTGTACCCAAAAAGGAGGATAACCATATATGTTTTGTTCCGTATTATCGGGAGGCATCCACGGTATAAAAAGCTTCCCGGTTCATGTTGAGACAGATATATCAAACGGCATGCCGTGTTTTGACATCGTAGGCTATGTCGGAAGCGAAGTAAAAGAGGCCAAGGACAGGGTCAGGACGGCGTTGAAAAATGCCGGTTACACACTTCCGGTTGCCAGGATCACCGTTAATCTCTCACCCGGGGATATAAGAAAATCCGGGACATGCTTTGATCTTCCCGTCGCTCTTTCCATCCTTGCGTGCATGGAAGTCATCAACCGCGAAGATCTCCGCGACACTTTTATTGCCGGAGAACTCTCGCTTTCGGGATCGGTCTGTGCGACAAAAGGGATCCTTCCGATGATGCTGATGGCCAAAGAACGCGGCATTAAGCGGTGCATCATTCCTTTATCCAACTCCGGCGAAGGCTCCGTTGTCGAAGATATAAGTGTTTACGCCGTCTCCTCCCTTACCGAGGTCGTGGAGTTCATAAACGGCAGGGAAAACCTTACACCCGTAAAAAGTCACTTGCGTAAGGATCTTCTTTCCGAGCACGAATACGAACATGATTTTGCACGCATAAAAGGTCAGAAAATGGCAAAACGCGGAGCGGAGATCGCGGTTGCGGGTTTACATAACTTTATAATGATGGGACCTCCCGGAGCCGGAAAGACTCTGATAGCAAAATGTATCCCGTCAATAATGCCGCCGCTCTCGGAAGATGAGTGTCTGGACGTATCGGCGATATACAGCGTCAGAGGTGCTCTGTCACAGGGCGAACCGCTGATCACGACACGTCCGTTCGTTGCAGCGCACAGTTCCTCAACGGATATCTCTTTGGTCGGGGGCGGGAGCATCCCGAGGCCGGGTGCCGTAAGCCTGGCTCACAAAGGAGTTCTGTTCCTTGACGAGATACCCGAGTTTTCCAGAAAGGCACTTGAAGCGCTCAGGCAGCCGCTCGAGGACGGCCTTGTCCATATAACAAGAAACAGGGACGTATGCACATTCCCCGCGGATTTCATGCTCGTTGCGGCAATGAATCCTTGCCCTTGCGGTAACTATCCCGATATGAACAGGTGCACATGCGACGAAGGAAGAAGAACCAGGTACCTGTCGAAAATATCAGGTCCGTTTCTCGACAGAATGGACATTTGCATCGTTGCCGAAAAGGTGTCCCCGTTTGACATCCAGTCATCAAAAGGATCCGAAAGTTCAAAAACGATCAGGGACCGGGTAATGAAAGCACACCGGATACAGAAAGAGCGCTTTGCAGGACTTGGGATCGCCTTCAATTCCCAGATGAAAAATCGCGAGATAGAGAAATTCTGCCTGCTCGGACCCGAACAGTCATCCCTTATGAAAACACTCGCCTCAAAGTACGAAATGAGCGCAAGGACATACTACAGAGTTTTGAAAGTCGCACGGACCATTGCTGACCTCTCCGGTCAAAACAGCATATCGTCGGAAGCTCTCATGGAAGCCGTCAGGCTCAAGGTCAGCTTCGCGTGAAAAACAATTCAAAGCATAATACCACAGGAGAATTATATGGAAAACAGAATATATGATTACTGGGCAGCCACGCTTCAGGACGGATATATCGGCAATCTTGTCGAAATAGTCAACCGGGCCGGGGGCGCCCGCTCACTTTATGAGATGTCGGAGAAACAGCTTCGGCTCCTACCCGATATCACGGATAAGCTGGCAGATTACATTATTGAGCGCAGGATTGATCCCGGTCTTATCGAAAGAAACTATATGAAGATGAGCATGAATGGGATATGTTATGTCAACCATAGCGATGATGATTTTCCGCGTAAGCTTCTGAGTATCCCAAGCACGCCGTACGGTCTCTTCGTGAAAGGCTCCCTTCCCGATCCCGGAAGACGGACGGTCGCGATAGTCGGCGCAAGGGAATGCAGCGAGTACGGCAGACTTATGGCCGAATATCTCGGAAGTCGTCTTGCGAAAGAGGGGATAGATATAATAAGCGGAATGGCTTGGGGGATCGACGGTATCGCACAGTCCGCCGCGATAGAAGCCGGAGGAAGATCATACGCTGTTCTCGGATGCGGTGCGGACATTCCTTACCCGGCCAAGAACAGATCGCTCTACAACAGCCTGTGTATACCGGACAACGGGATCATAAGCGAGTACGCGCCGGGTACAAAGGCGATAGCGCGTCTGTTTCCTCCGAGAAACCGTATAATATCCGGTCTGTGCGATGTACTTATAGTCGTGGAGGCAAGAAAGAGAAGCGGCACCCTGATAACGGCCGATCTTGCCGTCGATCAGGGAAAATGCATAATGATCGTCCCCGGAAGGCTGACCGACAATCTGAGTACCGGGTGTCTTAATCTTCTGTCCCAGGGTGCTATTCCGGTAACCGGGATCGAATCGGTGCTCGAACAACTGGCTGTCAACGAGCAGCTTGTCCTGCCCGTTGCGATGCCGAATAAAAAGCGGGTCCGTACCGGACCCGTTCGGTCAATATCGCTTGTAACAAATGAAATCCCCGGGGAATTGCAGCGGATCGCATCCGTGCTGACGCTCGAGCCTCAAAGTGTCGAGGCAATAGCCGGCAATGCCGGGGTGGAAGTCGACGCCGCGATGATAATGCTCACAAAACTGGAACTTGAAGGATCGGCCCGAGAGATCTGGCCCGGATACTTCGTAGAAAATGCATCCGTCTCTTAGGAAGCATTCTCCGGATTCTCAGGCACTTCCTGCTTGACTTCTCCGTCTTCCGGTTTCAGCTTATATCTGTCATCGTACGTCCTCATTATATCGACGATCTCTATATCGTTGTACAACGCCGTCATTGACAGATCAATGATAGTATTGGTTGAAAAGCACAGTACGACCGGCCGGAAGATGTTGGAGGGATTTGCGGCCGTAACAAGAGCCTTCTCTCCCGTCGACAGTTCGACGCATACGCCTTCGCCAAGAAGATTGATGCTGTCAAGAAGTGCCTTTACCGCAGCCGGATCAAAGTACTCCGGATTGTCCATCATTATCTTCATCTGAACGAATTCCGACTGTGGTTCTCCGGCGCTGTTTATTGCCGTCATACGGTCGTATTCTTCGGCAACGCACAGTGCTCTCGCACCGGTGACCATCTTTACGTTCCTGTCAATCTCTTCGCCCTTGTAGTACGCATCAAGCCTCTTATATGTCTGCATGACCACACGCTTGATGTTCGGTACCGAAGCAAACGCGGCCTCAATAAGACCGAGACCCTCAAATTCGGCACGTTTGAGTTCGTTCTCCTCGTCCTCCGTGATGTCATCCTTAACAAGAAGCTGCGGATCGGCTCTGAGTTTACCGATATCGTGAACAATTGCACATACAACGGCCTCCGTCATTTCTTCCTTGCGGACGTTCATCTTGTGGCAGATCATGGCCGTAAGGATCGCAACGTTCAGCGAATGCTTATATACAAAATCTTCTTTGCTTCTGAGATTCTGCAGGAAATTGATCTTATGATCGAGACGACCGTAATTGCGGATTATCGTCTCGGCAAGATTGTATATCCTGTTGTTCTTGCCGCGCTCGATTATCGCGGTAAGCTCTTCCTGCACCGAGAATACGGTGACCATCTGGAACTTCTCGAACTCCACATCTTCTTCGGACTGCGGAGGAAGGGGTTCTGCCGGCTCCAGAACATATATACCGATCAGTTTGAAATTGCGAACGGACTCTATACCCTGCTGAGTGAGTTTTGAATTACGGTCATACAGCAGGACACCCTTGTTGTTATAGATCGGCTTTGCAAGCCTCATCCCTATCTTAAGGTCGTCGGTCTTAACAAACTTCATCTGTTCTTCTCCATGAACCTTTCGAATTCATCCGGCGGTATCGGCCTCGAATAATAGTATCCCTGAACGATATCGCAATTGATGGTCTTGAGAAAATCAAGCTGCTCCTGTGTCTCTACACCTTCAGCGATAACCGCGAGTCCAAGCTGCTTTGCCATTCTGACGCTGGCTTCGACTATTATCTTACCCCTGTCGGTGGACATTATCTCATCAAGGAAGAACCTGTCTATCTTAAGTGTATCAACCGGAGCGTTTCTGAGCATGTTAAGCGAAGAATAACCGGATCCGAAATCGTCCATCATAATGTTGAATCCGCACTTCTTAAGTGACGCCATTTCATTGAACAGCTCGTCGACATCCTCCATGAACAGATTCTCGGTTATCTCAAGTTCCAGATACTTCGGAGCAATATCATACTTGCGGACAAGATCGAGAAGAATGTCGGATAGGTTCGTGCTTCCGATATGGACTCTCGAAATGTTTACCGAAACGGGAAGATATATTCCGCGATCCTGAAGATCCCGGATATACCTGCACGCAAGTTCCCATATATACATGTCCATCTTTGTGATGAAACCGTTACTCTCAAACAGTGAAAGGAACTGTGCGGGAACAAGCACTCCCTTTATCGGATGCTGCCATCTGACAAGCGCTTCGGCACCGCGCAGTTTTCCGGTGGCGATATCGATCTGCGGCTGCAGATACATCACAAACTCTTTGTTCGAAAGAGCCGTGTTCATCTCTTCTTCGATCTCCGCCTGTTCACGAAGTTTCAGTCTTATAACGTCATCATATACGGCATAGTTCGTAAGAGCATTACCCTTGACCTGTTTCTTGACGGCACGCGCGCGGTCGCACATAAGCCTAACCGGAAGATCCCGATCATCCACCTTATATATACCGTATGTAAGCCCGATCGAAATAGGAACAACCCTTGCTCCTCTTACGACTTCCGAAAGCTTGCCCATGTACTGGACAAGGTCCTGATCCGTTTTGTATTTAAGGAGTACCGAGAACACATCACCCTGATATCTCTTGGCGATGGAATCCTTCGGCGACACTTCCCTTATCATCTTGCCGACCGTCTCGAGAGTACGGTTTCCGGCATCTATTCCGTATCTGTCGTTGATCAGGCGGAATCTGTCCACATCGATCGATATGATCACAAACTTGTCGTCGGGATGATTACGTATGATCGCCGATGCTTTCTTGTAGAATGTCTCGGAATTGTACAGTCCCGTCATGGAATCGTAATCGGCACGGTATTCCATCTCCGCCTTGATCTTCATCTCGGCATTGACATTCTGCAGTGTTCCGAGATACCTTACCGGAGTATTGTTGAGTCCGCGAAGTGTCTGCAGAACTATCGTGTACCATACCGGAACACCGAATCTGTTATATATCCTTGCGGTGATCCTCTGGATCATCGCACTTGTCTTTGCAGTCTCAAGGAACTTGTCGAACATCTCTCTGTCATCCACATGGACTTTCAGAGACGAAATGAGCGACCACTCATCCGTGAGCGCATTTTTGTCCACTTCGAATACATCCTCAAAGTTGGAGCACAGATAATAACTCGAATCCGCAACGGTATATTCGTAAACGAGGATACCTATCATGTCGTTAACGTTCTCGTATCTCTCGTAGTTGAGCGCCATGTCCTTGAGGATATTGCTCTTCTCGTGCATGATCCTGTACTTGATCTTTGTCTCGACGGCTTCGAGACTGCGCTTCTTGTAATCATCGAGATTGAGGCATACGATCATGATCCTCTCGTCGGGACGGTTTCCGTTCTCGTCCTCTTCCTCGGGATCGTAAAGCACAAACGTATACATTCCGTACCAGACATCTTCGTCCGTTATGCTCTTAAGACGAAGCTCGGTACATATCATCTTATTTCCGGCAAGGGCATTCTGTCTGATCATCGAAGGATCCGTCGCCTCGAGGAACTTGCCTCGGTCATCCTGATATACGACAGCCTCCGAGAACGAATCGATAAGGTTGCGGTAATTCTCGATCCTGACATCTATAAAACTTCTGACATTCTGCTCCTTTAAGCGAATGCATGTGTTCTTCGATATGTTTACGTCCCAGATGATATCCATCATCCTAACGAGAGAGTCCTTCGTGCGGTCTTCGCTCTCGGAAAGTGCCTGCATCTGGCTCTCTATATCTTCCTTGACCGATGCTACAAGATATACGCTCTTACCGTTTCTCATCGTTATACGGTTGGCACGCATCGGGATCGTGGAGCGAAGCGACGGCGAATAAACATTACAGTCATACGACGTCTGAGTACTGCTCATCTTCGGTATCGGACAGTCGTTACAGGGCTCACCGTAGCCCTTGTTCTGCGCATAGCACATGCCCTCGCACTTGTTTCCGAGCCTCGTCTCAAGCACCTCGTTGCGGTACAGAAGCTGGAAATTGTCGTCAACGGCATAAGCCCACGAACTCATCGGATCGAGGATGTTTCTGATCATCTCCATTTCCTTCGTGGACAGTATCGGATTGACCGATGTATCGAGCCTCTCCATGTCGCTCGTATACAGGACATAATTATCCTTGCCGCCGCTCTTGGCATCATTAAGCGCCGAAAGCGCTCTCGCCTTCAGCCTCTCAACGGTAGCCTCCTTGCCATGCATCGCGGCAATACCTATGCTTACGGTTATGAAACCGTTATTTGTAAAATCACTCCATACATCCTTGACCGTCTGCCTGATGTACGCGGCACGCTCAAGCAGGATGTTCGGTGCTCTCACGCCTTTCATCAGGATCGCGAAACGGTCAACGTCGATACGTCCGATCACATCGGATCCTCGAAATGCCCTCTTTAAGATCCTGCCGATCTCGATAAGAGCTCCGTCGGAACTGATCTCGCTGTAAATCTTGGGCCATGCGGCAAAATCATCAAGATCCACGATCATGAGATTGGGAATAACGTCCTTCGGAAGATCGTCAAGATAGTTTGCAACTTCACGCGTGAACGAGTCATCGTTTAAAAGTTTGGTAAGAGGATCGCGGGTAAGTGATTTTTCCTCCTCCTGATGCTTCGTCTCGTCATCAACGTATGCAAGGGTTCCGTACACGCTTGTGACC
>JAEEJD010000127.1 GCA_016281675.1 Lachnospiraceae bacterium | reverse complement strand
TCTGAACAACTATAAAAAAGAGTGCGTTTTTGCGCCTCTTTTTAAAATGCTGGAGGCGGCGTTTGAACTTACCGTTCCGCTTGTGATCGCGTATATGATCGACAGCGGCATTAACGGAAGGTCGAGCGGTGTTATAATTCGGTCTTTTGTAATACTCGTGATACTGGGTGCAACGGGACTTATCGTTTCCTGTACCGCACAGTATTTTGCCGCAAAAGCCGCAACGGGATTTTCGAAGGAACTTCGTCACGATCTGTTCGCGCATATACTGTCGTTCGGCTTTACCGAGATAGATTCGGTAGGAACCAGCGCGATGATCACAAGACAGACCGCGGACGTCAACATTTTGCAAAACGGCGTCAATATGTTCCTGCGCCTGTTTCTGCGTTCTCCGTTCATCGTTGCAGGCGCCGTGGTAATGGCTTTTACGATAGATTCGGTGTGCGCGCTTATCTTTGTTCTTGTCGTCGCACTTCTTGCGCTTGCAGTGGCTCTTATTATGAAGAGTAACATTCCGAGACTCAAAGACGCCCAGCAAAAGCTTGATGAAGTGCTCAGACTTGTAAGGGAGAATCTCTCGGGAGCAAGAGTCATCAGAGCGTTCACGCTTGAGGATGAACAGATCGGGGAATTCGAGAAAGCAAATGACAGCCTTGCCACCTATCTTCTTAAGGCGGGAAGAATGTCGGGACTTCTTAATCCGCTGACTTATGTACTTATTAATCTTGCGATAGTGCTTCTGATATATTCGGGCGGTGCAAGAGTAAAAGCGGGGATACTTTCAACCGGTCAGGTTGTTGCATTATACAATTACATGTCTCAGATCCTGTTGGAACTGATCAAGTTTGCAAATCTTATCGTAACACTCAACAGGACATTCGCTTCGGCGTCAAGAGTCAATGAGATATTTGATGTCACACCTTCCATGATCACAATACAGGATACCGAGGATGCGGATGATCAGAGGACACCCGCAGTGGAATTTCGCGATGTAAGCCTTCGTTATCATGAACTTGCCGACGAAGCCGTCAGCAATATATCGTTTAGTGTAGAAGCGGGACAGACTCTCGGTATAATCGGCGGAACAGGTTCCGGTAAAACAAGCGTGGCAAATCTGATACCGAGATTCTATGATGCGACTTCGGGTGAGGTCAGACTCTTCGGCAGGAACGTTAAGAGTATTGAACCTGAAAAATGCAGATCTTATGTCGGAACGGTTATGCAAAAAGCGGTTCTGTTTGAAGGTACTATAAGAGACAACCTTAAATGGGGCAACGCCGATGCATCCGATGATGATCTTCTTGCGGCCGCCGATGCAGCAGTATGCAGACAGGTCATTGAAGATAAGGGAGGACTCGATGCGAGAGTGGAAGCCGGAGGCAGAAACTTCTCGGGAGGTCAGCGCCAGAGACTGTCCATAGCAAGAGTTCTTGCCGCAAAGCCTTCGATACTTATTCTTGATGACAGTGCTTCCGCGCTTGATTACATGACGGATAAGAAGCTTCGCGAGAATATTGCCTCACTTTCTTATCATCCTACGGTAATAATAATAGCTCAAAGAACGATTTCGGTCAGTGCATGTGATCAAATACTCGTTCTTGATGACGGAGAGGCTGCAGGACTCGGTACTCATGAAGAACTACTCAAATCTTCTCCGGTATACAAAGAGATCTACATGTCGCAGTACGGAGATGAACCCGGGAAGGAGGCGGTCTGATGGCTATGGATACATCGGGCTTCGTGCCTAAGGGTAATCTTAATACCGACTCCGATGCACTTGCAAAAAAGGGAAAATCTCAAACCGTAAAGCGCGTGCTTTCATTCCTGCGGGAACATAACGCATTGATAGTGTTATCGCTTGTTCTGGCGGCGGTATCCGTCATTGCCACACTTCTCGTTCCGATATGCATAGGAAGAGCTATCGATGCGATAGGAGATGAAAGCGGCACGGCTTCATACTGGCTCCTTCGCGCTGCGCTTCTTGCTGCCACGGTTGCCGTAACCCAGTTTTGCATGAACCTTATCAACAATTCGATCACATACAGGACGGTTCAGACGATAAGAAACGAAGCGATCGTGAAGATAGAGCATCTTCCGCTTCGATACATTGATTCGAACCCGCAGGGTGATATTGTCAGCAGGATAGTGGCCGATGCGGATCAGTTTTCGGAAGGGCTGCTTCTCGGATTCACCCAGGCATTTACGGGAATAATGACGATAATAGCAACGCTTGTCATCATGTTTTCCATGAATGCTCTTATAACCGTTGTTGTCGTTCTTGTAACACCGCTCTCGATATTCATTGCCCGTTTCATCTCAAAGAGAACTTATTCGATGTTCGGTAAGCAGAGCTTACAAAGAGGTCAGATGACCGCTCTTATAGATGAGATGACAGGTAACGAGAAGGTTGTGAAGGCTTTTGCAAAGGAAAAGGAAGTACTTGAAAGGTTCGATGAGATAAACGAGCGTCTGTCGGCATCCTCGTTGTCTGCGATATTCTTCTCATCACTTACGAATCCCGCGACAAGATTTGTGAATGCCGTCTGTTATGCCCTTGTTGCGCTCTGCGGAGCTTTTTTCTGTATCGGATACGGGAAGATCATTCCGGGACTTGAATATGTCGGAACCGTTGGAACACTTACGGTATTCCTGTCATATGCAAATCAGTATACAAAACCGTTTAATGAGATTTCTTCGGTCATATCCGAACTTCAGAACGCGCTTGCCTGTGCCGCCAGGGTATTCGAGATACTTGATGAGCCGGTGGAGAGCAGTGATTCCGACGGATTATCCCTTTCCGATTGCAGCGGTGATGTTTCGTTACAAAATGTCGATTTTTCCTATGTCACCGAAAAAGAACTGATTAAAGATCTTAATGTAAATGTATCCCGCGGACAGAGAGTTGCGATAGTCGGACCGACCGGATGCGGTAAGACCACGATCATCAATCTGCTCATGAGATTTTATGATGTTGATGACGGAACCATTTCCGTTGACGGGAACGATATCAGAAACGTCACAAGAAACAGTCTCCGAAGATCGTACGGTATGGTCCTTCAGGATACGTGGCTCCGACAGGGAACTATCATGGAAAACTTAAGGATGGCTAAACCGGAGGCAACCGACGAGGAAGTGATAAATGCCGCAAAGGAAACGCATGCCCACGGCTTTATCAGAAGACTTGAAAAGGGATATGATACTGTTATCGGTGAGGACGGAGAAGGCCTGTCGGCGGGCCAGAAACAGCTTCTGTGTATCACAAGAGTAATGCTGAACATACCTCCGATGTTGATCCTCGATGAGGCTACAAGTTCTATAGATACAAGAACGGAGATGAAGATACAAAGCGCATTCGAAAAGCTTATGAAGGGAAGAACAAGCTTTATCGTCGCGCACAGGCTCGGAACGGTCAGGAATGCGGATATAATCCTTGTGATGAACAACGGAAAGATAATTGAACAGGGGGATCACGATTCTCTTATCGCGGCGGACGGATTCTATAAGAAACTGTATGAATCCGGCAAACCCGAAAACGAAAGTGGTCCGTTCGGTGATGAAAATGAGCGTGCAGGTTAATTGCGAAACGTGTGACAATTATATATACGATGAGGAGTATGACGAATACTACTGCAGGATGAATCTTGACGAAGACGAATACGGAAGGGTCATGTCGGGTTCGGAGTATAAATGTCCTTATTACAAATTCGGTAATGAGTATGAGGTCGTATGGAAGCAGATCTGAAGATTTATGAATCGGTCGCAAGTACCAATATCACCCTGAAGGAACTTGCCGATAACGGCGCACGGGAAGGGGTATGCGTGGTTGCTTTTTCTCAGAGCGCCGGACAGGGAAGGAGCGGTCGTACTTTTTTTTCGCCGGAAGGCGGGAATCTGTATATGAGTCTTCTTCTTCGTCCGCATGACGATGAAGTCTTTGATATGATAACGACAATGGCAGCCGTTGCCGTTTGTGATTCGATTAAGGAACTGTTTAATATCGATACCGGTATCAAGTGGGTCAATGACATTATCCTTGACGGAAGAAAAGTGTGCGGGATAGTGGCGCAGGCGCATAATTACGGTAAGAAAGACCGATACGTGATACTGGGTATCGGGATAAACATATATGAAGCGGCCGATATACCCGATGATATTTCGGATATATATGCAAGTCTTAAGGGAAGAGCGTGTGATCTTGAAAAAGATGATGCTAAAAAGCAGGCTGTCAGGCTTGCGAATATGATCATTGAAAAATTCTCTGAGTTTTACGCCGCGGATGATATATACGGACATATCGATGAATACAGAAAACGGTGTATATTCATCGGGAAGGACATTTGCTATGTGTCCGGAGATACTTTGTTTTACGCAAAATGTACGGGGATAGACGACAGAGGAGGGATAATGCTTGACGTTGACGGGGATATTCGGGTATTTCGCGACGGAGAGATAAGGATCAAACCCACCGATAAGTAATCTTGCGCAATCAGAGGTGAAAGTTTATAATAAATCGTTGTTTTGCGACTTGTTCAAACGGGGTTTTACGGATATGTCAGACAGACTATTTAATGAAAATGACGGAATTGACGAAGACAACTGTCTTCAGATGTATGACAACAGTTATGACTTCTACAAACTCGTTCTGGGTACGTTTACGAAAGAGATCGCCAAGACCGTTGTAAGTCTGAAGGAAACGTTCGCCGCAAAGGATAAGGAGAACTACAGGATACTCGTTCACGGACTTAAGGGAAGCGGAGCGAGTGCCGGAGCAGGACACCTTGTTGAAATGGCGACCGAATCCAATGCTCTTCTCAAAGAAGATAAGTGGGAAGAAGCGGAAAGATTTCATGACCCGATAATTGCAGAACTTGAAAGACTGCTCAAACTTATCCCCGAGAGGATAGGATAAAGCTGAATAGGAGACATGATATGAGCATAATCATACCGGACGGGTATAAGAGTCCGTCATCGATCAAGGAAACGGAGATCGCGATCAAAGAGGTAAAGGACTATTTCGAGAGGATGCTTGCAAAAGAGCTTAATCTCACACGTGTGTCGGCCCCTTTGTTCGTTACGGAAAAGTCGGGTCTAAACGATAACTTAAACGGAGTGGAGCGTCCCGTAAGATTCGGGATAAGGGAACAGAACGATGCCGAAGTCGAGATAGTTCATTCGCTCGCAAAGTGGAAGAGGAAAGCACTTCGCGATTACGGATTCAAAACGGGTGAAGGACTATATACGGATATGACGGCGATCAGGCGTGACGAGGATACCGATAATCTTCATTCGCTTTATGTCGATCAGTGGGACTGGGAGCTCATTATCAGCAAAAAGGACAGAAGCGTTTCAACGCTCAAATCGATCGTCAGGAAGGTATATGAAGCGTTAAAGAACACGGAGGTCTTTATCAATTCGAGACATCCCGAGATAACGAGGCTCCTTCCTGAGAATATCAAGTTTATTACTACTCAGGAACTTTTGGACAGATGGCCCGAATTGTCGCCTAAAGAGAGAGAAACGGCGGCGGCAAAGGAATACGGTGCAATATTCCTGATGCAGATCGGCGATAAGCTTTCAAACGGCAAGCCGCATGACGGAAGAGCTCCGGATTACGATGACTGGGCACTTAACGGAGATATTATCGTATATTATCCGCTCCTTGATATGGGATTTGAGATATCATCCATGGGAATAAGGGTTGATGAGGATTCACTCAGGGAGCAGCTTAAAAAGGCGAAATGCCAGGAGAGGGCAAAGCTTCCGTTCCATAAAGCGATACTCGAAAAGAATATGCCGTATACGATAGGCGGCGGTATCGGTCAGTCAAGGATCTGTATGTTCTTTTTAAGAAGAGCTCATATCGGGGAAGTTCAGAGTTCGATATGGCTTGAAAAAGACCGCAAATCGGCCGAAAAAGCAGGAATAACGTTGTTGTGATCTTGGGAGAAAATATGAAACAGTTTACGTCAAAAGAATTAAGAAATACATGGAAAGAATTCTATAAGGAAAGAGGTCATGTTGATGTCGGTGCCGTATCGCTCGTGTCGGACGGTTCCACCGGAGTCATGTTCAACGTTGCCGGAATGCAGCCGCTGATGCCGTATCTGCTCGGGCAGAAACATCCTCTCGGAACGAGACTTTGTAACGTTCAGGGGTGCGTTCGTACCAATGACATCGATTCGGTCGGCGACAGATCGCATGTGACTTTTTTCGAGATGATGGGAAGCTGGAGCCTTGGAGATTATTTCAAGGAAGACAGATGTAAATGGAGTTATGAGCTTCTTACCGAAGTATTCGGATTTGATAAGGAGCATCTTGCAGCCACCGTTTTTGCAGGAGACGAAAATGCGCCCAGAGATGAGGAAGGCGCCAAGTGCAGAATAGATTCGGGATTTCTGCCCGAGCATATCTATTATCTTCCTGCCGAGGATAACTGGTGGGGACTCGAATACGGACCTTGCGGACCGGATTCCGAGATGTTCTATATAGCTGATGTTCCCGACTGCGGACCGAACTGCGGTCCGGGTTGCTCATGCGGAAAATATACGGAATTGGGCAATGATGTGTTCATGCAGTATGAGAAGCACAAGGACGGTCATCTGACTCCGCTTGCGAAAAAGAATGTCGATACAGGATGGGGACTGGAGAGAATCCTCGCGTTCCTGAACGGGACAAAAGATGTATATAAGACTGATCTGTTTGCTCCGGTTATTTCATATATAGAAAAGAAGTCGGGCACATCTTATGACAGCGACGACGAGAAGACGCGTTCAATGCGTGTTCTTGCCGATCATATGCGTACGTCCGTTATGCTCATCGGTGATGAGGCAAGACTTGTTCCCGCCAACGGCGGAGCAGGTTATGTACTTCGCCGCCTGATAAGAAGAGCGGTAAGACACGGACGTATTCTCGGATTTGATACACAGGCGCTTCTGGAGATCGCAAGGATATTTATAGATGACGTGTATTCGGAAGGCTTTGAGAATCTTAAGTCAAACAGGGAATTCGTTCTTACGGAACTCAAGAAAGAGATAGACCGTTTCACGGCAACTATCGAAAACGGAATGAAGGAATTCGTGAAGATACTTGAACCTGCGGAAAAATCATCCGACAAAAGTATTTCGGGAAAAGACGCATTCTATCTGTATGATACGTTCGGATTTCCGCTTGAACTTACCGTCGAGATGGCAGGTGAAAAAGGCGTGAGCGTTGATGAAGCCGGATTTGCCACGGCAATGGAAGAGCAGAAGCAGAAAGCAAGAGACAACGCGAACTTCTCGATCAAAACGTCGGCCGGCGACAATGCGGTATTTGACGAACTTGATGATAGTCTTGTGTCGGAATTTACCGGATACGGCAAAACGGAGGATCAGGGAAAGATCATCGCCATAGGATCGGACAAGCTTGTCGACAGCGCAGGAGAAGGAGATAAGTGCATCGTAGTTACCGATGTTACACCTTTTTATGCGACCATGGGCGGACAGAAAGGTGACTTCGGTTTCATTTCCGGAGGAGGAAGATTTAAGGTTACGGATACGATCAAGCTTTCAGGTTCAAGAGTCGGACATGCGGGAATCGTTGAATCGGGAACATTTAGGGTGGGTGATACCGTTACGCTGTCGGTGGATGAGACCAACAGGAAGAGGACATGTATGAATCACTCGGCTACACATCTTCTTCAGAAAGCTCTGCAGACACTTCTCGGCGATGAGGTTAAACAGCAGGGTTCATATCAGGACGGCGAACGTACGAGGTTTGATTTTTCATTCGGAAGGGCACTTACGGCCGAAGAGATCGAAAAGGTCGAGGATATCGTTAACGAAAAGATAATGGAGGACCTTCCGGTTGTTACCGATGTCATGTCGATAGATGATGCCAGGAAGTCCGGTGCAATGGCGCTGTTCGGAGAAAAATACGGCGAAGTTGTCAGAGTGGTTAAAATGGGTGATTTTTCAAAAGAGCTTTGCGGAGGCACACATGTTTCTTCGACCGGAAACATTCACAGCTTCAAGATAACCGGAGAGGGCGGTATAGCTGCCGGAGTCAGAAGGATCGAAGGTATAACCGGACAGGCGGTGGCGGATTACTACAGAAATATCGAGAAAGAATTCGAAGCTGCGGCTGCTGTCGTAAAGGCAACACCCGCTACACTTGCGGACAGGCTGTCTAAAATGATGGCGGAGATCAAGACTCTGTCGGGAGAACTTGAGTCGCTCAAGTCAAAGGCTGCAAAAGAGGCTGTTGGAGATATCTCGGATAAGGTTGTTGAAGTATCGGGCCTGAAACTGATCGCCGCAAACGTTCCTTCGGCGGACATGAACGCTCTAAGGGATCTGGCGGATCAGATGAAAGCCAAATATGCGGACGGTGTATTTGTGCTTTGCTCCGATGCGGGCGGAAAAGTCAGTCTTGTAGTTATGTGCGGCGATGATGCAGTCGCAAAGGGAGCTCACGCGGGTAATCTTATAAAGCAGCTTGCCCCGATGGTAGGCGGCGGCGGAGGCGGCCGTCCCAATATGGCCCAGGCCGGCGGAAAAGATCCCTCGGGAATGGAGAAGATGCTTTCATCCGCAAAGGGTGTTCTTGAAGGAATGATGTGATTTAGATTTTTCTTGACTTATTGTCGAACATATGATTAAATTTCATCAGTGCGAAATTAGAGCCCAAGGGTCAGCACAATCTATGACTTGAGGGGAGGGTTGGAAAATGGCAGAAGTAATCGTAAAAGAGAATGAAAGCTTGGACAGTGCATTACGTCGCTTCAAGAGAAGTTGTGCCAAAGCCGGTATCCAGCAGGAGATCCGTAAGAGAGAGCACTATGAGAAGCCCAGCGTAAAGCGTAAGAAGAAGTCCGAAGCAGCCAGAAAGAGAAAATACAACTGATAACAAACACCCCGGATTCGTTCCGGGGTTTTTTATTGCATATTGATAAAACGCATGCTATAATACCATATGTTGTATGACGCCCGCCGGGCATTACAATATATTGCAAAGGATTACGGATTCAGGCGTTGAAGCTTATACTGATCATCATTCTGGTGCTTTTGCTCGTCATATTCGTGTACAGCCAAAGCAGCGGATTCAATATAGTCGAATATGATCTTTCGACCGACAAGGATATCGGATCGCCGTTTAGTTTCGTGATGCTGTCGGATCTTCATGATACCGATGTTACACGCGATCATAATAAAAAGCTCCTTACTGCGATAAAGGATATCAATCCGGATTTCGTTATACTTGCCGGAGATATGATCACGAGTTATATGGGGGATTCGCTCGATCGCGGAGTTGCATTTGATTTTCTGGCCAAGCTGTCTGCCGATCATACGGTATACTTCGGACTCGGCAATCATGAGCAACGTTATAAAGCCGAACCGCTTAAGTTTCCGGGCAAATACGATAAGCTTGAGCAATATGTCAAAGATCACGGGATTAAACTTCTTTCAAATGCGTATTCGGACGTTCCTGACAGAAATATCAGGATATACGGGTTTGACATTCCGATCGATAATTACCGCAGGGTAGTTACGAGCCCGATGCCCGAGGGGATACTTACGGACACGTTCGGCAATCCCGATCCGGGAAGATACGATATCCTGATTGCACACAATCCCGATTTTTTTGATGATTATGTCGGATTCGGGCCGGATCTTGTCCTCTCCGGACATCTTCACGGCGGCATAGTCGGGATTCCGGGGATCGGCGGTGTGATATCGCCCCAGTTAAAGCTGTTTCCGAAATACGATTTCGGTACATATACGAGCGGGAACACAACAATGATAGTAAGTCGCGGTATCGGATGGCATACGATACCTGTAAGGATATTCAACAAAGCCGAGATAGTATCGGTAACGGTCAGACCCAAAGGCAGGGAATAGAACAATGGCGATTAACGTTAAACTTGAAAAATTCGAAGGTCCGCTTGATCTGCTCCTTCATCTTATCGAGAAGAACAAGGTGGATATATACGATATACCGATCGCGCTCATCACGGATCAGTACCTTGAGTATCTTAAACAGATGGAGATCGAGGACCTCAATATCATGAGTGAATTCCTCGTGATGGCTGCGACACTTCTTGATATCAAGGCGAAGATGCTCCTTCCCGCCGAGATCGGAGAAGACGGTGAGGAGGAAGATCCCAGAGCCGAACTTGTCGAGAAGCTGATCGAATACAAGATGTACAAGTATATGTCGTTCGAGCTGAAGGACAGACAGATCGATGCGGTCAGGAATGTCTACAAGAGCGCAACGCTTCCGAAAGAAGTGCTCGAGTACGTTGAACCTATCGATTACGAGAAGCTTGTAGGTGATATCGACCTTACAAGACTCAACGAGATATTCAGATCGGTTGTACGCAAACAGAAGGACAAGATAGATCCCGTAAGGAGTAAGTTCGGTAATATCGAAAAGGATGAGATCAATCTTGAAGAGAAACAGCTTTATATCGAAATGTACGTGAGAACGCACAAGAAGTTTTCATTCAGGGCGCTTCTTGAGGAACAGCCCACCAAGATGGAGATAGTTGTTACATTCCTTGTTATGCTTGAGATGATGAAAGTCGGCAAGATCAGGATAGTTCAGGACAATCTGTTCGATGATATCATGATCACATCCATGGCTGCATAGTATTATGAAGAAAGAATTCGAAGAATCGTTAAAAGAAAATATAGACGAAATGGATATCGCACAGCCGAAGGAGAGTGAAGAGGCTGCCGAAGAGGTTGTTCGTGCCGAACACCCCGAAGCCGCGATCTCGGCGATACTGTTTGCGATGGGTGATTCGGTTGAGATCAAGAAGCTTGCCGATGCGATCGGTTTTACCGAAGACGAGACACGTGAAGTGATAGACCGAATGAAGGCAAAGTTCGAACGAAACAAGGATTTCGGACTGACTATCGTTGAACTGGATAACGCGGTACAGATGTGTTCGAAAACAGAGATGTACGAGTATCTGATCAAGGTTGCGAAGATTCCGAAGAACATGCATCTGTCCGACACTGCATTGGAGACACTGTCGATCATTGCGTACAAGCAGCCGGTGACACGTGCCGAGGTGGAGAAGATCAGGGGTGTTTCATGTGATCATCCGATAAACAAACTTCTCGAGTTCGGACTTATCACGGAACTCGGAAGACTCAATGCTCCCGGGCGTCCGCTGCTGTTCGGTACGACGGAACAGTTCCTCAGAAGTTTCGGAGTCAAATCCATTGAGGATCTGCCGGACATCGCCCCGGACCGTTTGGAGGAATTCAAGCGCGAAGCGGCAGAGGAGATACAGCTTAAACTCGACATCTGATAAGGGACCGAAAGGTTCCTTTTTCTTTATGTATTTTTCTTCAATTTTATCCTTTGAAAAATCCCTTTCCTATGTTAAAATATCAAAAGTGCGTATTTCGGCTATCATTATATTTTATATGGAGGTTTTGCAATGAGTAATTCTTCACTTGCAGGCAAACGTATATCGAGTTTGCTTGATGAAAACAGTTTCGTTGAGATCGGTGCAAATGTTACTGCACGTTCCACCGATTTTAACATGGAACCGAAGGAGAGCATTGCTGATGGCGTTGTAACCGGCTACGGTCTTATAGACGGAAGGCTTGTTTACGTATACAGCCAGGATTCAGCTGTACTTGGCGGTTCTGTTGGCGAAATGCATGCCAAGAAGATAGTTAACCTTTACAGTCTTGCACTCAAGGTTGGCGCTCCCGTTATCGGACTTATCGATTCCGCGGGGCTTCGACTCAATGAGGCTACCGATGCACTTGCGGCATTCGGAAGGATCTATAAGGCTCAGGCTATGGCAAGCGGTGTTATTCCCCAGATCACGGCGATCTTCGGAAAGTGCGGCGGGGGTTTGTCGCTCTTTACGGGGATGAGTGATTTTACATTTATGGAAGAAAAGAACGCTAAGTTATTCGTTAATTCCCCGAATGCCCTGACCGGAAATTACGAGGAGAAGAACGACACAGCATCTTCCGCGTTCCAGGCTGATGAAGCCGGAAACGTTGACATTGTAGCAAGTGAGGCTGAAATATACGGAGAGATAAGAAGCTTTGTTTCACTTCTTCCGTCCAATAACGATGAGTTCGGTGCCGTATCCGACTGCACCGATGATCTCAACCGTGCGGTATCCGATATCGCAAACTGCACGACCGATACAGCCATCGCTCTTTCGATGATAGCCGATGATAATTCATATTTCGAAGTAAAAGCCGGATACGGAAAGCAGATCACAACAGGATTCATCAGACTTAACGGTCAGACGGTCGGTTGTGTCGCAAACAGATGTGAAGGCTACGATGATGAAGGAGAAAAGGTTTGGGAAAGCGACAGTGTTCTGACTGTTGAAGCCGCAAACAAGGCAGCGGATTTCGTGAACTTCTGCGACTCATTCGACATACCGGTGCTTACGCTTACAAACGTTACCGGGTTTGATGCGAACATCGAATGTGAAAAAGGTATCGCAGCGGCATCCTCAAAGCTTGCTTTTGCTTTCGCAAATGCTACTGTTGCCAAGGTCAATGTGATCATAGGCAAAGCTTTCGGAACAGCCGGAATAGTAATGAATTCAAAATCACTCGGTGCGGATATCACGATCGCATGGGACAGCGCCAAGATAGGTATGATGGATGCCGATCTTGCCGCAAAGGTTATCTTTGACGGAAAGGGTACTGATGCCATTGCCGACGGAGCAAAGAAATACAATGAGCTCCAGAACAGCGTTGATTCGGCCGCAAGACGCGGATATGTCGATCAGGTTATCGCATCCGCCGATACGAGAAAATACGTTATCGGCGCATTTGAAATGTTATATACAAAAAGAGAGGACAGACCTGCCAAGAAGCACGGAACGGTTTAGAAAGGATAGGGATACGTAATATGAAAAAGATCAGATTAATATTATGTTTGACTGCCTGTGTCCTTGGACTTTCCGCGTGCGGAGGTACTGCCGCAAAAACTCTCGACCCTGAAGTGGCTACGGCCCTCGAGCAGACCACCAGTAATCTCGTAACACAGTTTTTGGCCGCTCTTGATGAAGAACAGTCCGCCGAGATTACGGAACAGGGTGCCGAGTATCTGGAATATGTCATTTCCAATTATTTCGGAGTCAAGGCTAACGGAAACGGAATGGTCAATGCTCTCAATTCCTGGAACGGAGCGAAGCCCGACATGGGTGATTTTGTCTCGATCACGGGAATGAACGCGTATTATGACGATTCAGGCAAAGACATAATCGTTACACTTGATGTAGTGGGCACAAAGAAGACTGCCCAGATAGAGGCCATTTACAAAGATGATCTCTACAAGACGCTTAATTCGCTTACCACGAATATCAACTGGACATTCGGTGAGAAGATGGAAAAGGCCGGACTTAACACTTTGCTCGGAATGGGTACCGTGTTCATTGTCCTGATCATCATTTCGCTGATCATAAGCCTGTTCAATCTTATCCCCAAGATCCAGAGCGCTTTCAACAAGGATAAGACGGACGTCAAAACGGCAGCGGTTGATAATACGATCGCTCAGATCGTGGTAAAGGAAGAAGAGGAAGCGGATGATCTTGAACTTGTTGCCGTAATCACGGCCGCGATCGCAGCCGCAGGTACAAGCGGATCATCGGATGATTTTGTTGTTAGAAGTATTGTCAGAAGACCAAACAGTTTATGGAATAAGTAGGAGGACATATCATGAAAAACTATACAATAACCGTTAACGGAAACGTATATGACGTTACAGTAGAAGAGGGAACAGGTTCTGCAGCTCCCGCAGCAGCACCCAAGGCAGCTCCGAAGGCAGCACCCAAGGCTGCACCCGCTGCAGCAGCTTCAGCAGGCGCAGGCTCGGTTAAGATCGAAGCAGGTGCCGCAGGTAAGGTATTTAAGATTGAGGCAAATGTTGGTGATTCCGTTAAAGCAGGTCAGGCTGTGATCATCATCGAAGCAATGAAGATGGAGATCCCTGTTGTTGCTCCCAAGGACGGTACCGTGGCAAGTATCGACTGCTCCATCGGAGATGCGTGTGCGGCAGGTCAGCTTCTCGCAACTCTTAACTAATGATGATAGCAGTGTGGAGGTCATAAAATGTCATATGTAGCAAATACATTCGGGAATCTGTTACAGCAGACGGCCTTTCTTGGACTGTCATGGGGTAACTACCTCATGATCGCCGTGGCTTGTATATTCCTTTATCTGGCCATAGCCAAAGGATTCGAGCCGCTGCTTCTGACTCCCATCGCATTCGGTATGCTCCTGGTAAACATCTACCCGGATATCATGCTGAAGATAGAAGAGGCAGCCAACGGAACCGGAGGCCTGCTGTATTATTTCTATAAACTGGATGAATGGGCTATACTGCCGTCCCTTATATTCATGGGTGTTGGTGCGATGACGGACTTCGGTCCCCTTATCGCCAATCCGAAGAGTTTTCTTCTCGGTGCGGCAGCCCAGTTCGGTATCTATGCGGCTTATTTCATGGCTATCGCCATGGGATTCAACGATAAGGCGGCTGCAGCCATCGCGATCATAGGCGGTGCAGACGGCCCTACATCGATATTCCTTGCAAGTAAGCTCGGTCAGACGGCTCTTCTCGGACCGATCGCCGTGGCGGCGTATTCGTATATGTCACTCGTTCCGATCATTCAGCCGCCTATCATGAAACTTCTCACAACCGAGAAGGAGAGAAAGATCAAGATGGAACAGCTCCGTCCCGTATCGAAGCTTGAGAGGATACTGTTCCCTATCATAGTTACAATAGTTGTATGTATGATTCTCCCGACTACGGCACCTCTTGTAGGTATGCTCATGCTCGGTAATCTCTTTAAGGAGTCGGGTGTTGTAAGACAGCTTACGGATACAGCGAGCAATGCGCTCATGTATATCGTTGTAATACTTCTCGGAACAAGCGTAGGAGCAACGACATCGGCGGCGGCTTTCCTTAATGCCAATACGCTCAAGATCGTTGTACTCGGCCTGATAGCATTTGCCTTCGGTACGGCAGCCGGTGTTATCTTCGGTAAGATAATGTGTGTACTGACCGGAGGAAAGGTCAATCCGTTGATCGGTTCGGCCGGTGTTTCGGCTGTTCCCATGGCAGCACGTGTATCACAGAAAGTCGGTGCCGAAGAGGATCCGACAAACTTCCTGTTGATGCATGCAATGGGTCCCAACGTTGCCGGAGTTATCGGAACCGCGGTGGCAGCCGGTACGTTCATGGCTATATTTGGAGTTTTCTGATTAGTTTAGATAGATTAGGAGGATATTAAAATGGGTGAAGTTGAAAAGAAACCGGTTGGCATAATGGAAACCGTTCTGCGTGACGCACACCAGTCACTCATCGCAACGAGAATGCCTACCGAGGTAATGCTTCCCATCATCGGTAAGATGGATGAGATAGGTTACCACTCGGTTGAATGCTGGGGTGGAGCCACATTTGATGCTTCCCTTCGTTTCCTTAAAGAGGATCCGTGGGAAAGACTGCGCAAACTGAAGGACGGATTCAAGAAGACTCCTCTTCAGATGCTCTTCAGAGGCCAGAACATTCTCGGCTACAGACCTTACGCCGACGATGTCGTAAATGCATTCGTTGAAAAATCGATCGCTAACGGTATCGATATCATCAGAATATTCGATTGTCTTAACGATCTTCGTAACCTTCAGGCGGCGGTAGATGCAACTAACCGCGTAAAGAAGCAGGAAGGAAGAGGAAGCACGCAGGTTGCGCTTTCATATACTCTCGGTGATGCATATACGCTTGAGTACTGGGCCGATATGGCAAAGAAGATTGAGGAAATGGGAGCCGATTCCATCTGTATCAAGGATATGGCGGGACTTCTCCTTCCTTACAGGGCAGCAGACCTTATTAAGGCAATGAAAGAGAATACGAAGCTTCCAATACAGCTTCATACTCATTATACATCGGGTTGTGCTTCGATGACGCAGCTTAAGGCCGTTGAAGCCGGTGTTGATGTTATCGACTGTGCGATCTCACCTTTCGCACTCGGAACAAGTCAGCCCGCTACGGAAGTTATGGTAGAGGCGTTCAAAGGAACTCCTTACGATACGGGCCTGTCACAGACAAAGCTTGCCGAGATAGCCGATTATTTCCGCCCTTACAGGGAAGAATGCATAGAATCCGGTCTTATGAGCACGAAGGTTCTCGGTGTAAACATCAAGACACTTCTTTACCAGGTACCCGGCGGAATGCTTTCAAACATGGTTTCGCAGCTTAAGGAACAGAATGCCGAAGACAAATATCAGGAAGTTCTCGAAGAGATCCCGAAGGTTCGTAAGGACTGCGGTGAGCCGCCTCTTGTTACACCTTCATCGCAGATCGTCGGAACACAGGCTATCTTTAACGTTCTTATGGGCGAGAGATACAAGATGGCTACAGGTGAGTTCAAAGATCTCTTAAGAGGTAATTACGGTCAGACCGTTAAGCCGATGAGCGAAGAGGTCATTAACAAAGTCATCCCCGGAGAAAAGAGATCCACGGCTCGTTCCGCAGAAGCTACGGGACACGACAAGCCGGAGCTTGAGACTCTCGAGGCTGAGATGAAACAGTACAAGCAGCAGGATGAGGATGTGCTCACATATGCACTGTTCCCTCAGGTTGCAACGGATTTCTTCAAGTATCGTGAAGCTCAGCAGAGCAAAGTCGACATGAAGAAAGCCGATACGGAATCCGGAGCATATCCCGTATAAAAACTGTATACAAAAAATATCCGGATTTTTTAAAAAATTGTGATGCATTATATCATAACGTGTGTTACAATAAACGGGCAGTCAAAAAAGACTGCCCGTTACTAATTTGATCAAGAGGGTATTATGGCCAGAAAAGAACAGATTTCCAAGCAGATGATCTTAGACGGAGCATTCGATCTTGTCAGGACACAGGGTATTGAAATGCTCACGGCAAGAAAACTTGCGGCACACATCTCATGCAGTACTCAGCCTATCTTCCGCGTATATACGAATATGGAAGAACTTTCAAACGAGGTTTTTGTTAAGGCAAAAGCTTTCTACGAGGAGTTTTGTCTCGAATTCGAACAGAAGGATGACACGCCTTTCGTGGATCTCGGTTTGTGTTATATTTCGTTTGCAAAGAAGGAGCTTAATCTTTTTAAGCTTTTGTTCCTGACGCCGCACGATGACGACAACACCATGTATGATCTGATCAACGGTGCCCAGAACGGCTTTGTCATTAAGCAGCTTCGTCGTATCAAGAACCTTGATATGAACAAGGCCGGTGACATCTTTATGAAAGTGTTCATTTTTATGCACGGAATGGCATGTATGGCCATATGCGGGGAACTCGATCTTACTACGGAAGAGATCCTTCCTACACTTAAGGAGACTATAGAGGGCTTCTTTTAAAACATGAAAATAACAGTTGTTGGCGGAGGCCCCGCCGGCATGATGGCTGCGATAACGGCAGCAGAAAACAATAATAAGGTTACTCTTATCGAACAGAACGATAAGCTTGGCAAAAAGCTGTTCCTGACGGGAAAAGGACGATGTAACATTACAAACGCCTGCCCTGTGGAAGAGCTTTTTGACAATATTGTAACGAATCCGAAATTCCTTTACAGTGCTTTTTACGATTTTGACAATCATGCAACCGTAGATTTTTTCAACGGATCGGGCCTTGCCACAAAGACCGAGAGGGGAGAGAGGGTATTTCCCCAAAGCGATCATTCTTCGGACGTTATAAAGACCCTTAAAAACAGACTTGAGACAGCAAACGTCAGGGTAATGCTCGGGACTAAAGCACTCGGGTTTAAGATTGAAGAAAGCGACGGTCAGAATAAAATATCTGCCGTTATCGTTAAAAGGGAAGGCAGGGAACAGGTAATAGATTCCGATGCTGTCATAGTCGCAACAGGGGGTGTTTCATATCCGCTGACAGGTTCCGACGGCAAACTGTTTGAAACGATAGAAAGAGCCGGGATAAGCGTTGTCAAAAGAGAACCGTCACTGGTACCGTTTTCCTGTAATGACAATATGATAACGGACATGCAGGGCCTGTCGCTTAAAAATGTCGGAGTATCTGTTTTAAAAGGGAAGAAGACGCTGTATTCGGGGTTCGGTGAAATGTTGTTCACTCACTTCGGACTGTCGGGACCGCTCATCCTGTCGGCATCGGCATACGTCAAAGAAGAAGATTACAAGACCGGTATCGATGTGTGTATAGATCTTAAACCGGCATTGTCGTTTGAAGAACTTGACGCTAGGATAATAAGGGACTTTGATGAGAATCCGAACAGAGACTTCGCAAATTCACTCGGGAAACTGTTGCCGAATAAAATGATAACGGCAGTTATTAAAAGAACCGGTATAGAACCGCATAAGAAGATCAATGTGGTTACAAAGCAGGAAAGACAGAAGGTCTGTGAGATATTAAAATGTTTTTCGGTAAGGGTTACCGGAAACCGCGGATTTAACGAAGCTATCATCACAAGAGGAGGAGTCAGTGTTCGTGACATAAATCCCTCGACTATGGAATGCAAAAAGATCAAGGGACTGTATTTTGCCGGGGAGATGATAGATACGGACGCGTTAACCGGCGGATTCAATCTGCAGATAGCATGGTCCACGGGCCATCTTGCCGGCAGTTGTTGTAAGGAGGTTTGAACATGGGAAAAAGCATAGCTATAGACGGACCTGCGGGAGCGGGTAAGAGTACGATAGCAAAAGCCGTCGCAAAGGAACTGGGATACATCTATGTCGATACGGGTGCCATGTATCGTGCAATGGCTCTTTATCTGATCCGTTCGGGTATTGACAGAAGTGATACAAACGGCATCGAAAAAGCATGTGAAGACGCAGATATCTCCATAAGCTACGAGAACGGGCAACAGGTAGTTCTTCTGATGGGGGAGAATGTCAATAACCTGATACGTACTGAAGAGGTCGGAAACATGGCATCGGCATCAAGCGTAAACGCGAAAGTCAGGCAAAAACTTGTTGCTCTTCAACAAAAACTTGCATCGGAAAAGGATGTTGTCATGGACGGAAGGGATATAGGTACCGTCGTTCTTCCGGACAGCAAATGCAAGATATACCTGACTGCTTCAAGCCGCGTCAGAGCCAAGAGAAGATATGATGAGCTTGTCGCAAAGGGCGAAAGCTGCGATCTTGAACAGATCGAAGCGGATATCATAGAGAGGGATGAACGCGATATGACGAGGGAGAATTCACCCCTTCGTCAGGCTGATGACGCCACTTTGATCGATAGTTCCGACATGTCGATCGATGAGGTTAAAAGTGCTATTTTAGATGAGGCCAAAAGGAAACTCGGATGAATGTGAAAGTTGCCAAGACGGCAGGATTCTGCTTCGGAGTCAAACGTGCCGTTGATACCGTATATTCGGAAACACAAAAGGGCGGGAACATATACACTTTCGGACCGATAATCCATAACGACTTTGTCGTTTCGGATCTGGAAAAAAAAGGCGTGAAGGTCATAAACGATATTACTGAGCTTTGGAATGTTCCGAGCGGAACGGTGATCATCCGTTCGCACGGGGTATCTAAAGAAACATATGAGGCGATCATTGCATCCGGTCATAAAGTCGTGGATGCGACATGTCCCTTCGTCAAAAAGATTCATAATGTGGTTGCAAAAGAAAGTACAGAGGGTAAGCGGATAGTCGTCATAGGAGATCCCGATCATCCCGAAGTCAAAGGAATAGTCGGCTGGTGCGCGTACGGCGGCAGTACGACGGTGATCAGGGATGAGAATGATGCCGCCCGTTTCGAAGGGGATCGCAACATCGAGATTACAGCGGTCTCACAGACCACTTTCAGAGCGGCAAAATATAAAGATTTAGTTGAAATCCTGCAAAAAAAAGGTTACAATGTTAACGTTGTGAATACAATCTGTAACGCTACGACCGACAGGCAGGAAGAAGCCCGTAAAATAGCATCTTCGGTCGATATGATGATTGTAATAGGAGATAGCAAGAGCTCCAATTCGCAAAAACTTTACGAAATATGCAGTCGTGAATGCAAATGTACGAAATTTGTACAGACCAGGGATAATCTTGAAACGGATCCTACGGGATCACTCCAGAGTGTAGGCATTACTGCAGGGGCTTCCACCCCGAAAAATATAATTGAGGAGGTTCAAAATTATGTCAGAATTAACTTTTGAACAAATGTTAGAAGAATCTTGCAAAACAATACACAATGGAGAGGTAGTTGAAGGAACTGTTATTGCGGTTAAGCCTGAAGAGATTATTCTCAATATCGGTTATAAAGCAGATGGTATAGTTACTCGTAACGAGTATTCCAATACACCCAATATCGATCTTACGACCGTTGTGAACATAGGGGACAAGATGGACACCAAGGTCATCAAAGTAAATGACGGTGACGGTCAGGTGCTTCTGTCATATAAGAGACTTGCTTTTGATAAAGGCAACAAGAGGATCGAGGAGGCATTTGAGAACAAAGAAGTTCTTAAGGCTGAAGTTGCTCAGGTTCTTGACGGAGGACTCAGTGTTCTTGTTGAGGAATCAAGAGTGTTCATTCCTGCGAGCCTTGTTTCGGACGGATACGAGAAGGATCTTTCCAAGTACCTCGGCAAAGAGATCGAGTTCGTAATAACCGAGTTCAATCCCAGAAAGCGTCGTATAATCGGAGACCGCAAACAGCTTCTCATGGCAGAGAGAGAGAAACTTCAGAAGGAGCTGTTCGAGCATCTTAAGGTCGGTGATGTTATCAACGGTGTAGTTAAGAATGTTACCGATTTCGGTGTGTTCATCGATCTCGGCGGAGCAGACGGCCTTCTTCACATATCCGAGATGAGCTGGGGACGTGTTGAAAATCCCAAGAAAGTATACAAGCCCGGCCAGGAAGTACGTGTATTCGTTAAAGAGATCAACGGAAGCAAGATCGCCCTTTCACGTAAGTTTGAGGACGAGAATCCGTGGGTTGATGCTCAGGATAAATTCGCAGTCGGCAAGGAAGTTACCGGTAAGGTTGCCAGAATGACCGATTTCGGCGCGTTCATTGAACTTGAGGAAGGCATTGATGCGCTTCTTCATGTATCTCAGATTTCAAGAGAACACGTTGACAAGCCTTCAAATATTCTTTCGGTAGGCCAGGAAGTTACGGCAAAGATCGTAGACTTCGATCTTGATAACAAGAAGATCAGTCTTTCGATCAAGGCACTTCTTCCGGATGAACCCGAAGAGGAAGCCAAAGCAGAGCCTGAGGCGGAGACTGCAGGAGAGGAAGCATCCGCAGAGGAATAATCGGGGTCGGTATCGAAAATGGATTACGAGAAATTCAAAGATTCGATTCTTCGAATGACCGGGATAGATCTTTCAGCTTACAAAGAGAACCAGATGAAGCGAAGGATCAATACCCTGATCGAAAAACACAATATCAAGGGTTATGATGAGTTTGTTTCCAACATCAAGACGGACAAGGAACTCTTTGAAGAATTCATAAATTATCTTACCATTAATGTATCGGAGTTTTACAGAAATCCCGAGCAGTGGAAGATGATGGATAAGGATTTCATCCCCGAACTCATAGGAAAGTTCGGCAAGAACCTCAAGATCTGGAGCGCGGCCTGCTCGACCGGAGATGAGCCGTATTCATTGGTAATGGCATTATCAAAACACATTCCTTTGAATCAGATCAAGATCATAGCGACCGATCTTGACAAGCAGGTTATAGCGGCGGCCAAGAACGGAATATATACCGAGAAGAGTCTTGCAAGTGTTCCTGATGATCTTAAGAGTAAATACTTCACCAAGGTAGGTTCTTCGTATCAGATAAGTAACGAGATCAAATCGAGGGTGGAGTTCAGGGAACATAACCTGTTAAAAGATCCTTTCATCAATGATTGTCATTTCATTGTATGCAGAAACGTTCTCATCTATTTTACTGACGAAGCCAAGGATGAGATATTCATGAAGTTCGGACAGAGCCTTGTTAACGGCGGGATTTTCTTCATCGGAAGTACCGAACAGATAATGAATCACAGGAAGTACGGATTCGAGAGAAGAAGTTCATTCTATTATGAGAAGCACAACGATCTGCTAAACAAGTGATGTACGCTTCTTCATGACAAAGAATATATTGATCAGTTCGCGGCCGAATATTTCGGCCGCTTCTTTGTTGAAACTGTCGGGAAATTTGAAATACTTTCTTTTGTCCTTGAAGGATGTCTTAAGCACCGGTTCGAAGACGGCACTCGGTTGTTTTATGAACGATCCGGTCACTTTCCGGTAACAGGTATCGCGAGTTGCCTTTTTGTAGCTTCCTTTCGGAAGCGCCTCTGCAAGGGATCGGGGTATCGCGGTATCTTCATCGGGTATATAACAGTAATCCCTGTAATCTTCAAAATACAGCTTCATTTCGCCACGGATGATCGGAAGTCTTATCATTATGATTCCGGACTCGTGAGCGTATTTTACATACATACTTTCGGTCTTGGCTACAAACGATTTCGGGAGTATAACGGTTGTTTTATACCTGAGGATGATCTCTTCAAGCTCGTTTCCGTTATAATCGGTGTATCCGTTCACGTCATAATCTTCAAAAACGAGAGGCGCATCTTTAAGATCAAGATAGGAAAGTACAGGCATGATCAGATGCATACCGAGTACATCCTCCCTGTTGTGAGTGATAAGCAGCTCCAGATCCTCGGGATTTCGAGATCTTGTGTAACGTTCGTATACTTCGATCAGTTCTCCGCCACCGTAGCGGTCCTCGCGTCTGATACCAAGGAAATCCTCGATCGCTTTCTGCCTCATGCTGTCACAAAAGAGAAGATATCTGAGGGGCTTGCAAAGTCTGTATATATCAACCTGAACAAGATCGTCGAACATGCCGTCTATATTGTGGAGCGTCGCCTTGTACTGCAGATAAGGAATGTCGAACTTATATCCGTTGAAATGGAACAGATGTGAAAATCCCTTCGCAAGTTTAATGAATTCGGTCATGATATCGTATTCTTCGGACTTGTCGTCGGCAAAGAAAAGCCTTGTCATAAAACCGCTTTTTGTATAGTATCCGCAACCGATAAGATAAAGGGATGTTGTTTCCTTTTTGAGTCCGGTTGTTTCTATATCAATAAAAAGAGCCTTTTGCGGATCGCAAAACCCTTCGATCGGATGATTGCATGAAAGGCCCTCATACAGTCTGTCGATTATCTGCATATTTCGGTTCCTCTTTTTCTGTTTAAGTATAATGTATATATGATATAATGTCATCAGTATGATTAAAGGGAGAAAGTAAATGGCAGGTCTTACATTTAAAGGTGGGATCCATACTTATGACGGAAAGGATCTTACCAAAGACAAGAAGATAATCGATCTTCTTCCGTCAAGTCCCCAGCTTGTATTTCCGTTATCACAACATATAGGTGCACCTGCGGTCCCCGTTGTTTCACCGGGGGATCATGTTCTGCGCGGCAGTCTTATCGCCGAGGCGAACGGGTTTGTGTCCGCAAATGTGTATTCATCTGTTTCGGGTACCGTTATGGCTATAGAAAACAGGCGAAACGTTCAGGGAGTCGATACGATGTGTATCGTTATCGAAAACGATGATACATATGAGGAAGCGCCTCCCATGCCGGTCAGGCCGATAGCCGAGATGACCAAGGAAGAGGTTATCAGGATAATAAAGGACGCCGGTATTGTCGGAATGGGCGGTGCGGGTTTTCCGACTCACGTCAAACTGTCACCGAAGGATCCCGGAAAGATCCATTATGTTATTGCAAACTGTGCGGAGTGTGAACCTTATCTTACTTCGGATTACAGAAGAATGATCGAAGAACCCGAAAAACTCGTTGCCGGGCTTAAGATAATTCTTTGTCTGTTTGAACATGCAAAGGGAATTCTCGCGGTTGAAGACAATAAACCCGACTGTATCAGGATCCTCAAGGATCTTTGCATAGATGAACCAAGGATCAGTGTTAAGGTTCTTAAGACCAAATATCCGCAGGGTTCCGAGAGACAGCTTATTTATGCGACAACCCAGAGAGCGATCAATTCAAGTATGTTACCAGCGGATGCGGGATGTATCGTAAACAATGTTGATACGATCGTTGCCATATATCATGCCGTGATCGAGGGAAGACCTCTTATGGAGAGGATTGTTACCGTTACGGGACCCGCGATCAAATATCCCCAGAACTACAGGGTATATACGGGAACCAGTTATGCAGACCTTATCGATGCGGCAGGAGGTTTTAAAAGTGAGCCGGCAAAGATCATTTCTGGCGGTCCGATGATGGGCTTTGCTTTATTTGATACTAACGTGCCGGTTACCAAATCTTCATCGGCGATAGTTGCTTTTACCGAAGACGCCGTATCCGAATCAAGCGCAAAAGCGTGTATCAATTGCGGCCGTTGTGTGGACGCCTGCCCGTCCAGGCTTGTCCCTTCGAGACTTGCGGATATTGCGGAGCATTATGACGAAGACAGATTTGTTTCCCAAAACGGTCTGGAATGTGTTGAATGCGGTTGCTGCAGTTACATCTGCCCCGCAAAGAGACACCTGACGCAGGAGATCAAGATGATGAGACAGACTGTTCTTGCAAACAGAAGGAAGAAGAAATAGGAGGGCGAATATGAGCGATCTTGTAAATGTATCTGCTTCTCCTCATGTCAGAAGCCGGATGTCCACATCGATGATAATGTTTCTCGTGATAATAGCGTTGCTGCCCACGACTGTTTTCGGAGTATACAGTTTCGGGTTTAATTCGGCATTGCTTGTTGCCGTATGCATCGCATCATGTGTTTTAACTGAGCTTATTTATGAGCTTATTATGAGACTCCCTGTAACTGTCGGAGATCTGTCGGCTGTTGTCACGGGACTTCTTATCGCACTCAACCTTCCGCCTGAGGCAACGTGGTGGATGGGTATCATAGGCAGTGTTTTTGCAATACTTGTGGTTAAGATGCTATTCGGAGGACTGGGTCAGAATTTCATGAATCCGGCCCTTGCGGGAAGATGTTTCCTTGTTATCTGTTTTACCGCCAGAATGACTATGTTCACAATGGACGGTGTGACATGCGCAACACCTCTTGCAAATCTCAGAAGCGGTACTGCCGTTAATCTTATGGATATGTTCATCGGACGTATCCCCGGAACGATAGGAGAGGTCAGCACGGTTGCCATATTGGCGGGAGCTGTCTTCCTTATAATCACCGGTATCATAGATTTTCGGATTCCGTGTGCATATCTGGTGTCTTTTGTTCTTTTCATGGGATTGTTTGCCGGAAACGGCTGGAACATAACGTATCTTTCGGCGCAGCTTTGCGGCGGAGGACTTATGCTCGGTGCATTCTTTATGGCGACGGATTACGTTACGAGTCCGATAACGAAGACCGGACGTATTATTTTCGGTATATCGTGCGGACTGTTAACCGGGCTGTTCCGTGTGTTCTCGTCATCCGCTGAGGGTGTAAGTTATGCGATCATCATCAGTAATCTGCTTGTACCTCTTATCGAGAAGATAACATTTCCGAAGTGTTTCGGAAAAGGAGGTGAGATCTGATGAGTACCGTAAAGAATGTATTGTGTCTTACGATCATCACGCTTGTGGCTGGTTTCGGCCTCGGCTATGTGTATGAGATCACCAAAGAGCCTATAGCGGTAATGGAAGAGAATACGAGAACTGCCGCTTACAGATCGGTCTTCCCCGAAGCCTCGGAGTTTTCCGATGTCGGTGATGTGTCCTCGGCAGCCGGTATCGTTGCCTCATCGGGAATAACGGGAGTTGATATCGACTCTGCGGTACGTGCACTTGACGGCAGCGGAAATACTATCGGATATGTGATCAATTCGACTAGCCATGATGGGTATGGCGGAGACATCACGATATCCCTCGGAATAGATAATTCGGGAATGGTCAAAGGTATCGAGATATTGAGTATATCCGAAACGGCGGGACTGGGAATGAAAGCAAAAGAAGCAAAGTTCAGGGATCAGTTCGCTAACAAGACCGTTACCCAGTTTTCATATACGAAGAGCGGGGCGTCGGCTGATTTTGAGATCGATGCCATAAGCGGTGCTACGATAACCACAAAGGCAGTAACAAATGCCGTTAATGCAGGACTTGCATACTTCGGATCCCTCGGAGGTGGTAACTGATGAAAAAGTGTTTTGAGAGATTTTTCAACGGACTGATAAAAGAGAACCCGACATTCGTACTCATGCTCGGAATGTGTCCGACCCTTGCCGTTACGACATCTGCTATAAACGGAATAGGAATGGGTCTTACAACGACGGCTGTTCTTATAATGTCGAATATTATGATTTCAATACTCAGGAAGGTCATTCCGGACGGTGTCAGGATTCCCGCATTTATAGTAGTTATCGCAAGTTTTGTTACGATAACGGAACTGCTTTTAAAAGCATATATTCCTTCTTTGTATGAAGCGCTTGGCCTGTATATCCCGCTTATTGTTGTTAACTGCATAATCCTTGGAAGAGCCGAGAGCTATGCTTCCAAGAACGGAGTCATTTTTTCGGCTTTTGACGGACTCGGAATGGGACTCGGATTCACACTCGGTCTTACATGCATAGGACTCATAAGAGAACTTGTGGGCAACGGCTCCGTATTTGATATAAGCGTTCTTCCGGAAAGCTACGAGCCGCTCACTATTTTCATATTGGCTCCCGGAGCTTTTCTGGTTCTGGCATTTCTGGTGGCACTCATGAATAAGCTTAAGCTTCTTGCCGGAAAGGATACGGGAATATCGGGTGACTGCGACAAGCTCTGCAGGAACTGTCCCAATACACTGTGTAACGGTCGAAGTATCGATCGTAAGGAGGGCGGAAAATGATAGGACAACTTATAATCATTGCGATCGGTTCCGCGTTTATCAATAATGTTGTGTTATCCCAGTTTCTGGGAATATGCCCCTTTCTCGGGGTTTCAAGAAAGATCAATACCGCAGCCGGAATGGGATCTGCCGTTATATTTGTAATAACACTGGCTTCTTTTGTGACCGGGCTTATATACAAGTTCCTTCTTCTCCCTTTTGATATCGCATATCTGCAGACAATAGTGTTCATACTGGTCATAGCAGCACTTGTTCAGTTTGTGGAAATGTTCTTAAAGAAAGCCATGAAAAGTCTGTATCAGGCGCTCGGAGTATATCTTCCGCTTATCACGACAAACTGTGCCGTGCTCGGCGTGGCGCTTACAAACGTTCAGAAGGATTATACGATTCTGGAAGGTGTTGTTAACGGATTTGCCACAGCGGTCGGATTCTTTATTGCGATAGTTATTCTTGCGGGTCTTCGTGAGAAAATGGAGTACAACGATATACCGAAGTCATTCAGGGGTATGCCTATAGTACTTCTCACCGCCTGCCTTATGGCGATCGCGTTTTTCGGCTTTTCGGGTCTTAAATAGTTATTAAGGAGATAGTGATGGATTATCAGGGCATAATTGTATCGGTATCGGTTGTTGCGGGATGCGGACTGTTAATAAGTATATTCTTGAGCTTTTTTGCCAAGAGATTCGCTGTTCCGGTGAACAAAAAAGAGGAAGAAGTGCTCTCGGCACTTCCGGGAAACAACTGCGGAGGTTGCGGCTTTCCGGGATGTTCGGGTCTTGCGGCAGCTATTGTAAGAGGGGAAGCCGAGGTTTCGGGATGCCCTGTCGGGGGGAAAAGTGTTGCCGATGCTATCGCTTCAATAATGGGAGTTGACGCGGGTACCTTTGTAAAAAAAGTAGCTTTTGTCAAGTGTAACGGAACATGTGATGTGGCCGGGGAAAACTATGAGTATACCGGTCCCAAAGACTGCAGAAGTGCTTCAATGGCTCCGGGACGGGGAAGCAAGGCGTGTAATTACGGATGTCTCGGATTCGGATCGTGTCAGAGAGTCTGCGATAACGATGCAATACATATTCTTGACGGTGTTGCAGTCATAGATCCCGAGAAGTGCGGTTCATGCGGAAAATGTGTCAATGCCTGCCCGATGGGAATAATAGAGATCGTTCCTTATGAAGCAAACGTGAGAGTGGCATGTTCTTCAAAGGATAAAGGAAACATCACGATGAAGGCATGCAAGGCCGGATGCGTCGGATGCGGTATATGTGCAAAAAGCTGTGAAGCGGGTGCGATAACGGTAACAGATAATCTTGCACATATTGATTATGACAAATGTATAAGATGCGGCATCTGTGCCGAAAAATGCCCTAAGAAGATAATCAATATCTGATAAAATCATCCGCGCCGGAGGTCGTTACGACAGATCCGTCATCAAGAATGAAGACAGCTTCCGTGCCGGGGATGTTTTCGATTAATTCCGTTGCTTCCGATGAACCCATAAGAATACATACGGTGCAAAGGCAATCCGAGTCGATTGCGTTTTCGGTGATCACCGTTACTGATTCCAGATCGGTTTTGCAAGGCTTTCCGGTCTCGGTATCCAGAATATGATGATATTTAATACCGTTTTTTTCGAAACAACGTTCATATGTACCGCTCGTTGCAACCGAAATGTCACTTAAGGACAGAGCCAGAGAGACTGCTCCCTTGTCAAACGGATCGTTGATACCGATATTGAATGATGATCCGTCGGGCTTGGAACCGATCAAACGCATGTCACCGCCCATATTTACAATTGCACCAGTTATTGATTGCGAATGAAGATATGACGTTATTTTATCGGCGATGAATCCTTTTGCAACAGCACCTATATCTATAGAAGTTCCGGGCTTTAGTATTGTTACCGTGTTATTAGCGGGATCCACTGATACGTTTTTCCAGTCGACAAAGCGTAAAGCAGATCTTATCTCGTCGTCTGACGGAATATTTTCGGATCCTTCATGAAAATCCCACAGATCGGATACGGGTTTAACGGTTATATCAAACAGTCCGTTCGTCAGACTGCAATATTTCATTGCATCGGACAGAAGAGACACGGTATCGGGATCTACATTGACGGGTGTGCAGTCGGATGAATTGATATTTGAAATATCGCTTGTTATTATTTTGCTGTCAAAGAGAGACTGGTAATGATCGCATATATTCATACATTCATCGAGTATTGTTTCAGCCTCATCGCTGTCTGACGTATATATCTGAACGCTAACGGCTGTGTCAAAGTAGAGTCCGGATTTTGTGTAAGCGGAAGTATTGCCGGTAGCAGAACATCCGCACAGATTCAGAGTAAGAAATGCTATCAGCAGGTTAAGAGCAATATGAGAAGCGTTTATTTTTGATTTCATAGTTATACTTTTATCATAATACTTCACACGGGTCAAAGAATAATGATAAGGGAGGCCGTTTAAATGTCATCAGGTTATTATAATCAGGATAATGACGATAACAGATCGTATCAGAAGACCGTTGCTATGTGCGTAGCGGCTGCTTCGCTTGTTATCCTGCTGTTCCTTGTTATTTTATATGTTAATTCGGATAACGGCAGTTCCCAAACAGCCAAAACAACTGTTACGGAAACAGATAAAGAGGAAGATGAATTCTTAAAAGACAGTCATAATATCACATCGGACGAACTTGAATTCTGGGAAGACCAGGGCAAAAAGAAAAAACCCCGGCCTGCGAATGAGGATGAAGAGGAAGGAGAACTGACTCCGTATAAGGGTCCGGATGCCGAACCCGATAATAACGGCGATACATCAAAGGATACGGAAAAGTCATCGACTACCGAGAAGTCAAATCGTGACGACCGAGAAGAAGGAGAGGGATCGCTAAACAAGGACTCGGGATCGGATGAAAAGTACGAGAACGGAGATTATATTTCGATAACCGACGACAAGGGGAAGAAAAAGTATTATGAAATCCTGAAAGACGTTGCAAAGAACGATTATGATTTTGCAAACAATCTTCTTAATGACGGCGGAGATCTTACATATAAGGACGGGAAGAGAGAAGCGATAAAGGGAGTCGACCTGTCAAAGTATAACGGGGCCGTTGATTTTACAAAGCTTAAGGACAGCGGCATCGGTTTTGTGATGTTGCGGCTCGGAAGCCGAGGTTACGGCACGGGAAAGATAACCCTTGACGAGAAATTTGTCGAATATGCTCAGAATGCACAACTTGCCGGCCTTCAGATAGGTGCGTATTTCTATTCTCAGGCGATAAACGAGAATGAAGCGGTGGAGGAGGCCAATTATATTATCGGTGCGATCTCCGGATTCAATGTAAAATATCCTGTTGCGATTGACATAGAAAAAGTTGAGGGTGATGAAGCACGTACGGATAAACTTACGGACAAAGAAAGAACGGCTGTTGTCAAATCGTTCTGCGACACCGTTAAAGGATACGGGTACAAACCGATAATATATGCTACAAGAGAAATGCTCATCGCAGGACTTGATCTTGCAGAACTGGGCGATTATGATGTATGGCTTTCCGATGATAACATTCCTACAGACTATCCGTACAGGTTCAGTATGTGGCAGTATAACAAAAAGGGAAGGATAGATGGAATAACAGGCGATATTGATTTTGATATGAGTTTTATCAACTATGAGCAGAAATAGTGTGCGATTTGCACAAATAAAAAATTTTATGTCGCCCTGATATTATCGGATTGGTAGAAAAGCCAGTTTTTTATAACAAATCCTCCATTCATATGGTAGAATACTATTTGCACTATGGGCATTTTTACATGAGGATTTGTTATGTATAATATGGTCAAACGCTTATTTGCCATATTAAAGTGTGTCAATGTTGATACCCATTTATGGTGTATAAGCGTTATTGCAGGAGCGGTTGTGCTCTGTATCAGTTTCTTTATGGAACCTTCACAGCGACAGCTGAGCGGTTTTGAAGATGATACGACATCCGTTTCATTGCAGAAAGTAATCGAATACAGTTCCGTTCTCGGTTCTCTTTCATCACTTGAGACTCTCGGTGATGAAGAGGTTGAGGAGATCGTTGAAGCGATCCCCGATCACTCCGATGAAGATTCGGAGGAGGAGATGGCAGCGTCGGTTGATAAATCGGCAGAGTCGAATGCCGTTTCCGTTCCGATTGAATTACCGGCTGTTTACGGTTCGGGAATCGATCTTGATCGTGTATATTCGCCCGATGCGGTTGATGCGCTGGAAAGACTTGTTCAGTGTGAAGCATCCACGGAGGATTTGGACGGAAGACTTCTCGTTGCTAACGTAGTATTGAATCGTGTTGATACGGGAATATGGGGAGATGACATTCTTCCGGTTCTTATGTCGCCGGGCCAGTTCGATCCGATTGAAAACGGTGCATATAAGAGTGTTGATGTTGATTCGGTTACAAAGAAGGCTGTTTTGTCTGCCTTAAGCGGTGAAGATATTTCGCAGGGTGCACTTTACTTCCAAAAGAGCAACGCAAAAGTCTGGGGAGACAAGGATTATCTTTTCAGACACGGTTCGCACAGTTTCTATAAATAATATTCAAAATTTGATCATAAAAAGAGGCGGTCGTTATTGACCGCCTCTTTTGTATGTAACATTTTCGACCGGATCTGTCAGGTGAAATCCGCAAAGATTCTGTCCGAGATCGGTATTTTGATGTACATAAGGGCATATTCTTTGGCTGAAAGGGATTCTATATAATTCATTCTGAAATTCTTGTTTGGTCTTGCTTTCTTTATTATATCAGCGGCTTTGTTGTATGCGATGGCCGCTTCCGTTTCAGTATCGTATGTCCCGATCGTATACAGCCCGTTTACGAGTATTCTTGCACTGTATTTTGTATATACGCTTCTCTTGACAGCGTATACACCGGTATACTTGTTGATGATCTCAATGTTGTCATATCTGAAATCGTATCTGTCCCCGTTTATGAACCTGTAATCTCTGTTGAGTACCGCATGCGGCTTGATGCCGTAGCGTGAATACAGATTGACCTGCATCCCGTAGTCAGCGACCCACAGATGACCGTTTCTTCTGCTTATCTTGTGTGATGCGAAGTAGAAGAGGTCATCTATGTCGAATTTGAAAATGATCGCAGGAGTCATGTAGTACATGAAATATGTTTTCTCAAGATATATGGGGTTCTTGATATATACGTTGTTATCCCTGAAATTGATTATCGTGACGAATTTGTCAAAATCCAGAGGTGTATCCGTACGATACGCATCTATTGTAATGGCTTTGTTCGAAATAAGGTCTTTGGCGACTTTGTAGGCCGCATGAGCTTTCTCTTCGGTATCGTAACTCCCGAGACTGATATGTTTATTCTTATATGTAACGGAACTCCTGTAATAGGTCTTTCCGTTCTTGAGTGTTGCTTTGAATGCTCCGGCCAGTGCCATTTCGATACCTCTCTTATACTGTGATCTTCAGAAACGTTAAGCAATTATGCGTCCATACATAACCTCATCTATCATACAAAATTTCACGTTGACAGTCAACATTATGTAGTGGTAAATTATTAATGCTGATACAAGATATAGTTTTTTGCGTCGTGCCGGGAGGATGTTATGGCTGTTTTGACAACTGATCAGGATAATAAGAAAAATACGGAAAGTGTGGATTATGCATCACTGTATAAACCCGACAAACCCGTAAAGATGATCAAAAAGGACGGAACCCATGAGGAGTTCAATGTCCAGAAGGTTGTTGATGCCGTCGGAAAATCGGCATACAGAGCGCTTACGAAGTTCTCCGAGGAAGAGAAGGCGTTTATCTGCCAGAAAGTTGTGGATAGGGTAAACGAGCTTGATGCCGATGAGATCCCCATACCGATAATGCATAATATCGTGGAATCCGCGCTTGAGGAAGTAAAGCCCATAGTGGCAAAGAGCTACAGGGACTACCGTAACTACAAGCAGGATTTTGTCCGCATGCTTGACGATGTCTATATGAAGAGTCAGTCCATCATGTACGTCGGCGATAAGGAAAACGCCAACACGGACTCGGCGCTCGTATCCACCAAGAGAAGTCTTATATTCAATCAGTTCAACAAAGAACTCTATCAGAAGTTTTTCCTTACAACCGAAGAGATACAGGCATGCCGTGACGGGTATATCTATATCCATGACATGTCGGCGAGAAGAGATACAATGAACTGCTGTCTTTTCGATGTCGAAAATGTCCTTCGCGGCGGTTTTGAAATGGGAAATATATGGTATAACGAGCCCAAGACGCTGGATGTTGCGTTTGACGTTATCGGGGATATAGTTCTGTCCGCGGCCAGCCAGCAGTACGGTGGATTCACCGTTCCTTCCGTAGATCTCATACTTGAGCCTTATGCCGAGAAGAGTTACCGGAAATATATCGACAAGTATACAGCTCTCGGTATAGACGAAGAAAGAGCCGAGCAGGAAGCGGAGAAGGATGTTCATCGCGATTTTGAACAGGGTTTCCAGGGATGGGAATACAAGTTCAATACCGTGGCATCTTCAAGAGGAGATTATCCTTTCATTACGGTCACTGCGGGAACGGGAACCGGCAGATTCGCAAAGATGGCCACTATAACAATGCTTGATGTCAGACGTGCCGGACAGGGCAAGAAGGAATGCAAGAAGCCTGTATTGTTCCCCAAGATCGTTTTCCTTTATGACGAGAATCTTCACGGACCCGGCAAAGAACTTGAAGACGTATTTGAGGCGGGTGTCAGATGCTCGAGCAAGACGATGTATCCGGACTGGCTGTCTCTTACGGGTAAAGGCTATATCGCATCGATGTACAAGCGCTACGGCAAGATCATATCTCCGATGGGATGCAGAGCGTTCCTGTCACCGTGGTATGAGAGAGGCGGAATGCATCCGGCAGATGACGATGATGTACCTGTATTTGTCGGAAGATTCAATATCGGAGCGGTATCCCTCAATCTTCCGATGATCCTTGCCAAATCAAGGCAGGAATCCAAGGAGTTCTATTCGGTTCTGGATTATTACCTTAACCTTATAAGACAGCTCCATATCAGAACATATGCGTATCTCGGGGAGATGCGCGCATCGACGAATCCTCTTGCATATTGCGAAGGCGGATTCTATCAGGGACACCTTAAACTTTCCGACAAGATCAAGCCGCTCCTTAAGTATGCGACCGCATCATTCGGTATCACGGCCCTTAATGAGCTTCAGGAGCTTTATAACGGCAAATCGCTTGTCGAAGACGGACAGTTTGCGCTCGAAGTTCTTGAATACATCAACAGCAAGATAGCCGAGTTCAAAGAAGAAGACGGCAATCTTTACGCCATATACGGAACTCCCGCCGAGAATCTGTGCGGGCTTCAGGTTAAGCAGTTCAGGAAGAAATACGGTATTGTCGAGAACGTATCCGACAGGGAATATGTATCGAACAGTTTCCACTGCCACGTAAGCGAGGATATCACGCCTATTGAGAAACAGGATCTCGAATACAGATTCTGGGAACTCTCAAACGGCGGAAAGATCCAGTATGTCCGCTATCCGATAGATTATAATCTCGGAGCTATCCGCACACTTATCAACAGGGCAATGGATATGGGCCTTTACGAGGGCGTCAACATGTCCCTTGCATACTGCGATGACTGCGGACACCAGGAACTTGAGATGGATGTATGTCCCAAGTGCGGCAGCCGTAATCTTACGAAAATAGACAGAATGAACGGATATCTTTCATATTCGAGAGTTCACGGAGATACAAGACTCAACGATGCTAAGATGGCTGAGATAGCCGAAAGGAAGAGCATGTAATGAGATATCATAACATTACTAAGGACGACATGCTCAACGGCGACGGTCTTCGTGTTGTATTGTGGGTTGCGGGATGCTCTCATTGCTGCGAGGGATGCCAGAATCCTTCGACATGGGATGCAAACGGAGGAATTCCGTTTGATGAAAGTGCAAAAGAGGAGATATTTGCGGAACTTCGCAAACCGTACATAAGCGGGATCACGTTCTCGGGCGGGGATCCTATGTACTGCAACAATTATCCGGACGTAAAGGCCCTGGCACAGGAGATCAGGGAAAAGTTTCCCAACAAGTCCATATGGATGTATACCGGTGAGGTATGGGAGAACCTTTACGAAGACCCTATCATTAAGCTTATTGACGTACTGGTGGACGGGGAATTTCATATAAAGGAGCGGGATGTCAAGCTGCTGTGGAAGGGAAGCGCGAACCAGCGCGTGATTGATGTCGCAGCCACTCTCGCTTCTGACACCCCCGAAGTGCCGGTCATCTATTGCGAGGATTATTATTAAAGAGGAAGAAAAATGCAGCGTATCGCCAAATTCGAAAAGGTAAGTTACGAACAGTTTGCCGGAGCATATAAGGACGATTTCGGCGGAAGTGACGATGATATCAGAAAGGTTTACGATTCGATAAAACTTCCGAAGCGTGCGACGGCCGGTTCCGCCGGGTATGATTTTTATACTCCCGTTGATATAACGCTTTTGCCCGGACAGACCGTAAAGATCCCGACGGGGATAAGGGCGAAGATGGACAGAGACTGGGTACTTATGATCTTCCCGAGAAGCGGTCTCGGCTTTAAATACCGTCTGCAGCTTAATAATACGGTCGGTGTTATCGACAGCGATTACTATGATTCGGATAATGAAGGGCATATATTCATTAAGATAACGAATGACTCCAATGAGGGCAAAACCGTTGAAGTCGGTGCCGGCGGAGGTTTCGCCCAGGGATTGTTCATGCCATATGGAATAACCGAAGATGATGACGTTACGGATTCCAGAAACGGCGGTTTCGGAAGCACCGACGGCAGATAAGTGAACATGGGAAATAGGGAACATATCATAAAAAGAGTTGAAAAGGGAAGCATTGCCGACGAAATGGGTGTAAGAGTCGGCGATGCTCTTCTTTGTATTGACGGACAGAGCGTAGAGGACGTATTTGATTACAGATTCCTGATTCAAAGCGGGGAACTGACAGTGGTTGTCAGAAAACCAGACGGCGAGGAGTGGGAGCTTGAGATCGAAAAGGACGAAGATGAGGACCTCGGGATGGAATTCGACTCGGGCCTTATGGATGATTACAGGAGCTGCCGTAACAAGTGCATATTCTGCTTTATCGATCAGATGCCCGAGGGAATGAGAGAGACGCTTTATTTCAAGGATGACGATTCGCGGCTGTCGTTTCTGCAGGGTAATTATGTCACACTCACAAATATGGACGACCATGATATATCTCGCATCATCAGATACAGGTTAAGTCCGATAAACATATCGGTTCAGACCACCGATCCGGATCTTCGATGCAGGATGCTGAACAACCGGTTCGCCGGTGATGCGCTTTCGAAGATAAAGACACTCTATGATGCCGGAATAACGATGAATGCCCAGATAGTCCTGTGCAAAGGTGTCAATGACCGGGACAACCTGCGAAGGAGCCTGACGGATCTACTTGCTTATGCCCCGGTTATGCAAAGCGTGTCCGTTGTTCCCGTCGGTCTTACAAAATACCGTGAGGGACTGTATCCGCTCGATCCGATCGGGAAGGAAGACGCTGTTGAGACCCTTTCCATAATAGAGAACATACAGAAAATCGCCATGGATGATCACGGGATACATTTCGCTCATGCATCGGACGAGATATACATTCTGGCCGAAAAGCCCATTCCTCCGGCTGACGAATATGACGATTATCCACAGCTTGAGAACGGTGTCGGGATGCTACGCCTGATGGCGGATGAGTATGATGACGCTTATCGCAGGGTTAAGGCTGATATCGATGCCGGTAAGATCAGGCCCGAGGAATACGTATCGGACTTTTCTGTTGTAACGGGTATGCTGGCGCAAAGCTATGTTGAGGAAGCCACATCAAAGATATGCAGCCTGTTTCCGAACGTGACATTTAAGGTGTATGCCGTAAGGAATGATTTTTTCGGAGAGAGGATAACGGTAGCCGGCCTGTTGACGGGATCGGATATCATTGCCCAGTTGTCGGATAAAAAGCTCGGAGAAGACATCCTGATACCCGAGTGTATGATGAAGGCCGATGAGCGGATTTTCCTTGATAATGTAACGATATCGGGCCTTGAGGGGGCTTTACAAGTACATGCACATATTGTAAAATCAAACGGATTGGATCTTGTTAATTTCATACTGAAAGAGAAGTTTTATGAGTAAGCCGATAGTGGCCATTGTCGGGCGTCCCAACGTCGGCAAATCTTCACTGTTCAACGTGATAGCCGGACAGCGTATCTCGATCGTCAAGGATACACCCGGGATCACAAGAGACAGGATATATGCCGAGGCAAACTGGCTCGACCGTGATTTTACAATAATAGATACCGGTGGTATTGAACCGGAGAGTAACGATATCATTCTTTCACAGATGAGGGAGCAGGCTCAGACAGCGATTGATACTGCCGACGTCATCGTTTTTATTGTTGATGTAAAACAGGGACTTGTAGATTCGGATCAAAAAGTGTGCGATATGCTGAGAAGAAGCCGCAAGCCTGTTGTTTTGTGTGTCAATAAGGTTGATGATATCAGAAAATACGGAAACGACGTATACGAGTTCTACAATCTCGGTATAGGTGAGCCCGTACCGGTTTCGGCCGCAAACAGGACCGGAATAGGTGAACTTCTGGATGCTGTTGCCGAGCATTTTCCCGAAGGCGGAGAGAAAGAGACCGAAGACGAGCGACCCAAGGTTGCGATAGTGGGTAAGCCCAATGTCGGTAAATCATCTATCATAAATAAACTGATCGGAAACGACAGGGTTATCGTTTCGGATATAGCGGGCACGACAAGAGATGCGGTTGATACTCCGATCAGACATAACGGCAAGGAATATGTGTTCATAGATACAGCCGGTCTTCGCAGAAAGAAGAACGTCAAGGAAGAACTCGAACACTACATGGTTGTCAGGACCGTTGCAGCCATTGAAAGGTCCGACGTTGTGATACTGATAGTTGACGCTACGGAGGGTATCACCGAGCAGGAAGCAAAGATTGCAGGAATCGCCCATGATGCCGGAAAAGGGATCATCATAGCCGTCAATAAATGGGATGCAATAGAGAAGGATGATAAGACCGTTAACAAATTCGAGAAGGACGTAAGGAATGTATTGTCCTTCATTCAGTATGCGGAGATCACGTTCATATCCGCTGTAACGGGACAGAGACTTAACAAGCTCTTTGATCTTGTTGATATGGTTTGTGCCAATTCGGCAATGAGAATAGCAACCGGTGTTCTCAATGAGATACTTTCAGAGGCTGTGGCACTTAATCAGCCCCCCAGCGACAGGGGACGTCGGCTTAAGATTTTTTATATAACGCAGGTGGCGGTTAAGCCCCCTACGTTTGTTATATTTGTGAACGATAAAGAACTGATGCATTTTTCATACACCAGATATCTTGAGAATCGGATACGTGAGTCTTTCGGATTTCGCGGAACACCGCTCAGATTCATCATCAGGGAAAGAGGAGAAAAGTGACTGAACGTATCGTATGCGTCCTGATAGGTTATGTATGCGGCCTGTTTCAGACAGGATACATAGTCGGAAAGATCAAGGGCATAGATATAAGGGAACACGGGAGCGGTAACGCCGGTACAACAAACATACTTCGGACTATGGGCGCCAAGTATGCCGGTATTGTTCTTTTGGGAGATGCCCTTAAATGCGGACTCGCGATACTGATTACAAGTCTGATATATTCAAAATCACACGAATTCATACTTCCGTTATTATCGCTTTATGCTTCGGCAGGAGTCATCCTGGGACACAACTTCCCTTTTTATATGGGATTTAAAGGCGGCAAAGGGATCGCTGCGACCGCCGGATTCATACTGTTTGGACTTTCTCCTGTAATGACGCTTGTGGGTATTGTCGTATTCTTTTCCACTTTTTTCTTAACCCACTATGTTTCTTTGGGATCGATATTACTGTATGTAGCACTTGTTATATGTTCCGTTGTGTTTAAGATGACGGATTTCTACGGATGGACCGCAGCCGGTTCGGGTGCGCATTACGTTGAATATATTACCGTGATCGTATTGCTTATGATCATGATGCTGATAAGGCACAAAGAGAATATCAAAAGACTTTTTGCAGGATGCGAGCGAAAAACATATCTGAAGTCGCATCCGGAGATAGATGTAAAATAAAGCTTATCAGGAGGTTTTACGGCATGGCAAATGTCAGTGTGATCGGTGCCGGCAGCTGGGGCACCGCACTATCAACCGTCCTTCATGACAACGGCCATTCGGTAACCGTGTGGTCGATTGCGCAGAGCGAGATCGATATGCTTAACACATATCACGAGCACAAGGACAAACTTCCGGGAGTAATACTTCCGGACGACATGATCTTCACTACGGATCTGAAGATGGCATGTCACAATAAAGATCTTCTCGTACTTGCGGTTCCGAGCGTATATACGAGAAGCACGGCGGCTCTTATGAGTCCCCATGTCGAAAAAGATCAGACTATCGTAAATGTCGCAAAGGGTATTGAAGAAGACAGTTTGATGACCCTTTCGGAGATAATAGAACAGGAGATCCCCCAAGCCAAAGTCGCTGTGATGTCCGGTCCCTCACACGCGGAAGAGGTAGGAGAAGAGATCCCGACCACATGTGTGGTAGGTGCCAAGCAGAAGGAAACAGCGGAATTTGTTCAGAACATGTTCATGAACAAAGTGTTCAGGGTATATATCAGCCCTGACGTGCTGGGGATAGAACTCGGGGGTGCCCTAAAAAACGTGGTGGCTCTTGCAGCGGGGATGGCAGACGGACTGGGGTATGGTGACAATACCAAGGCTGCCCTGATTACAAGAGGTATAGCGGAAATATCACGTCTTGGCGTGAAAATGGGAGGCAAGGCCGAAACATTTGCCGGCCTTACAGGAATAGGAGATCTTGTAGTAACGTGTGCAAGTAAGCACTCGAGAAACCGTAAAGCCGGAATGCTTATGGGTCAGGGAATGGACATGCAGTCGGCCATGAACGAAGTTCATATGGTCGTAGAAGGTGTATATTCGGCCAAAGCGGCGCTTGCTTTGGCAAAGAAATACGACGTGGAAGTTCCGATCATAGAAAAAGTCAACGAGATACTGTTTGACGGCTCGCTTGTAAAGGATGCAGTCGGAGAACTGATGACGAGAGAAAAGAAAGAAGAGTATTACGGCCTCGGCTGGCAGGATCAGTGACGGCTTAAGACCGATTTGAGAGGAAATGACTATGGATATAAATGCAGGCGGTTTTTCAAGTACAAGTACATATATCGCTTCACACGAGCTTATGAGTGCGGTCAATGTGTCAAGAGCACTGTCCAAGCCGCTTCTGATAAAAGGTGAGCCCGGAACGGGCAAAACCATGCTTGCCGCAGCCATTGCCGAATCGCTTAATATGCCGATAATAACATGGAATATCAAGTCCACGACTAAAGCCCAGGACGGACTGTATATGTATGACACTATACAGAGGCTGTATGACGGCCAGTTCGGCGAGGAAGGCGTGGATGATATCAAACGATACATTAAGCTCGGAAAGCTCGGAGAGGCGTTCTCAAGCGATGTTCAGGTCGTTCTTCTGATCGATGAGATAGACAAGGCGGATCTTGAATTCCCGAATGACCTTCTGTGGGAACTCGATCAGATGGAGTTTTATATTCATGAGACAAAAGAAACGATCAAAGCAAAGCACAGACCCGTTGTCATTATAACTTCAAACGCCGAGAAAGAACTCCCGGATGCTTTTCTGAGAAGATGTGTGTTTCATTATATCGCTTTTCCGGACAGAGAACTGATGGACGAGATAGTCAGGACACACTTCGATAAGGTGGATGAGCATATCCTGTCGGAAGCCATGGATGTGTTCTACCGGATAAGAGACGAGAAATCCATCAAGAAGAAACCGAGCACTTCGGAGCTGATCGACTGGGTGAATGCCCTTCAGCTCGGAGGGATAAGCGCCGATACGATTAAGGCCAAGCTGCCTTTTATAGGAACGGTCATCAAAAAAGACGAGGATCTTGAAACGGTATCCCATATGGGCATCGGGTGATAAATGTTTACCGGATTCTTTTATTTCTTAAGAGAAAAGGGAATGGACGTCGGCCTTTCCGAGTGGCTGTCATTGATAGAAGCCATGGATAAGGGCCTTATAGGTGCTTCCTTCACTGAGTTCTACCTTGTATCGAGAATGATACTTGTTAAGAACGAGTACGGATTCGATAAATACGACCAGCTGTTTGAGGAATACTTCAAAGGCATTAAACACGAGTTTGACGACATCTCGGAACAGATGAGAAAATGGCTCGAGAAGCCGGAATATCAGGCTTTCCAGGAAGATCTTGAGAAGAAGAAAGCACTTCTCGAAGAAGAAGGGATTCCGATAGTCGATAACGAAGATGTTCTTGAAAAGTTCCGTCAGCGGCAGAAGGAACAGGATGCCGAACATCAGGGCGGCAATCAGTGGGTCGGAACTGCGGGTAACAGTTCATACGGTAATCTGGGCGGCCATCTCGGCGGCGTGAGAGTGGGAGGAACCACAGGTTATCAATCCGCTTTCCAGGTTATCGGAGAACGTAAATTCCGTGATTTTCGCAACGACAGGGTGCTTGACAACAGACAGTTTCAGATGGCGCTTCGTTCCCTTCGTCAGTTTTCGACCAGAATAGATGCCGAGAAGACCGAACTTGACATAGACGGTACGATCGACAAAACATGCAATAACGGCGGTCATTTGAGCATAGAGATGCAAAAGCCGCGTAAGAATACGGTCAAACTCCTGCTTCTGATGGATTCGGGCGGGACGATGATACCGTATACCAATCTGTTGAACGAGCTGTTTCATTCAGTCAACAGATCAAATCATTTCAAAGATATCAAGACGTATTTTTTCCATAACTGTATCTATTCTCACGTATACAATACGCCGGAATGCGAATACGGGGACTGGATTGAGACCGAATGGATCCTAAAGAACCTGAATTCGGAATATAAAGTCATAATTGTCGGTGATGCAGCAATGGCTCCGGAGGAATTGTATTCACTGACGGGTAATTACAGAGGACCGAATGACGGATATTCCGGGATGGAGTGGCTCCTCCGGCTCAAGAAGCATTTCAAGCGCATTATATGGCTGAACCCCAAAATGGCACCCGGATCCGCTCCGTGGAGAGAAGCCGAAACAGCCGTAAAGAATACATTTTCGATGTACAGACTGACTGTCGAAGGATTAAAAGAGGGCATGAAGTATTTGATGCTTCGCGGATAGAAGAGGTAGACAATGCATAAAGTAATGATCGTCGATGACAACATGACCAATCTTATCATGGCCAAGAAAGCTCTTGAGGACGTGTATGAGATCATACCGGTTTCATCCGGTAACATTGCGCTGGAATTTCTTGAGGAAATGCCCGAGCCTCCCGATGTCGTACTCCTTGATATCGATATGCCCGATACAAACGGGTTCTTTGTTATATCGCAGATCAAGAGTAATCCTAAGCTTGCGCGCATACCCGTTGTATTTCTGACCGCACAGGATGATATTACGACCGAGATAGAAGGTTATTCGCTCGGCGCCGTTGACTATATAAAGAAGCCGTTTACGGCTACACTCCTGAAAAAACGTGTTGATGTTCACATCAAGCAGATCGAGGAGCAGAAGCATAACGAAAAGATAAACGAGCAGCTCAAAAAAGCTCTCACCGAAAAGATCCATAATATATCTGAGCTTGAATATGCGATCGTTGAAATGTTCACTTCCCTTATGGCAAACAGATCGTACATCATCTCCGAACATTCGATCCGCGTCGAGAAATATATGTCGATATTCCTTGATTATCTGCTTGAGGCCAGACTTGTTTCGGTTGATTCGGCGGATGTAGAGATGATCAAATTCGCTTCAAAGATGCATGATGTCGGAAAGATATGCCTCGCCGACAGATATCTTGTCGATATAGGAGACCTGTCGATCCAGGAAAAAGAGTTCAACCACGCGCATACGGTACTGGGTGCCGAGGCAGTCAAAAAAGTCATGAACGTGGTTACCGATAATACATTCCTTAAATATCTGTACAACATGTGCAGATATCATCATGAAAGATGGGACGGAAAAGGTTATCCGGACAAGCTCATGACAAATAATATACCGGTCGAAGCCAGGATTCTGTCGATCGTCAATTCCTATGATAATTTCAGGAACTCGAATGAAGGCGAGGAACCTCTGACACATAATGAGGCGATAAACAGATTGAGATTCTGGAGCGGTACACACTTCGATCCCGAACTTGTCGATGCTTTTCTGAACGTTGAAAGACAGATCGACGCGGCCCGGTTTGAATGAGAACATGCTTGATTTTTTAAGATCGCTATACAGCAAAGAGAATAACGAAGAGATATACGTGCTTAATGTGACGCATACGATCTGTATCATCGGTATGATATTCATATGCTTCATTATAGGCATTTTTATTGATGACCCCAAAGCACTTTATCTTTCGTTCGGCGTCTGTGTGTTCTTCCTTCTGACGATGGCCGAAGCAAACAGGACACTGAAGATAAAACGATCGATAATCATCATGTCGGTTATCTTTAATTTTGTCTATATGCCCAATATTTATCTGATGTTCAACCGGAGTATAAGTGTTATTCCGGTATATTTTCTTTTCGGGCTCATGTATTCCGTTATTTTGCTTAACGCAAAGACCGCGGTTATTCTCGGGGCCGTTGAAGCCTTGTTTTACAGCGGACTGCTGATCGCAACAAGCAACAGAATACCGACAGGTCTTGCAAATCCCACACCGAAAGATATAGCGATCTCTTATTCCGGAGCGATCCTGGCTATAGTTATAGTCGGTATATGTGCCGGCGCCACGATAAGATTCAGATTCCGATTTTACGAAAAAGCTCAGGAGCGATCCGAGAAGATGAAGGCGGAGGCCATGGATGCATATGTTGCCAAGGATATGTTCCTGATCAACATGTCTCATGAAATCCGTACTCCTATGAACGCTATCGTAGGTACTGTCGATCTGCTCCTTGACCAGGAAGTCAATGAGCGTGTATCAGACAGTGTTTATAACATTCTCAATTCATGTAATGCGCTTCTTTCCATAACCGACGAACTGATGGATCTGTCCAAATCGGAGAACGGGGATATCGAGCTGTTTGTCTCTACGTATGATCTTTCCGATCTTCTGATGGAAGTCATCAATATGATGACAGTCAGACTGACCGAGAGTAATCTTGACTTTTTTGTTGACATCAACAAAAACATCCCCAGATTCCTGTACGGGGACTCCGCTAAACTTCGCCAGCTTTTCGTGAACATACTTAACAATGCCGTAAAATTTACCGAAAGCGGCAAGATAGTCATGAGAGTTGATTATGAGCGTAAAGAGAATGATCTGATTGAACTCATAGTTGACATAGAAGATACCGGTATCGGAATAAGAAAAGAAGATATAGGAGGACTGTTCTCGGCACGCGAGGAAGAGAGTGTATCCGATGATGATATCAATATTGACGGTTCCGGTCTCGGGCTTTCGATATGTGCTCAGATCATCAAAGAAATGAACGGTGAGATATCCGTCCAGAGTGAGTATCACAGGGGTTCCGTTTTCACATTCAGGGTACCTCAGCGTTTCACATCGATGGATACGATCGCGTACATTCCCGATTCAAGAACGATCAGAGTTCTCATATTCGAAAAGGATGCGCAATACGCCGATCATATCAGGAAAATACTTGATTCGTTCAACATAGATTCGGATCTTGCAAAAACGAAGAACGATATGGAAAGGCTTCTGAATGTCAACAGATACAGTCATGTGTTTATCTCCAATGAGAGATACGAAGAGTGCGAACAGATTCTCGCGACCAGACTTGTCGAAGAGAACATAGTCGCATTTCTCGATATCGATGATAATGTTCATGTGAGCAAGGCATCGACTGTACTTACGAGACCCATACATACGCTCAATATCGCTGCCCTTCTGAAAAACGAGACAAACACTTATGTCAGGGAGGTCAACAGAAAAGGAGGATTCGAATGTCCTCATGCAACGATACTTGTTGTTGACGATAACTATACGAATCTTAATGTCGCAAGTGCGATTCTTACAAAATACAAGGCAACCGTGCTTACCGCACTTTCGGGTAAAGACTGTCTCAGGATGATTGAGACCAATGATGTCGACATGATCTTCCTCGACTATATGATGCCGGAGATGAACGGTATCGATACACTCGAACAGATTAGGAAGATTCCCGGATCGAAATATGTCGCTCTCCCCGTGATCGCACTTACGGCAAATGTTGTAAGCGGAGCAAGAGAGATGTTTCTTGAATCGGGATTTGATGATTTCCTGGCAAAACCGATCTCTATTGACAAGATGGAGAAGATCCTGCGCAAATATCTTCGCAGGGAACTGATTGTAAACAAGACTTCCGCAGACTGATCATTATGAGAAATTTACTGAACAGGATCAAAAATTTCATAGGATTCTTAAGAAACGACGACGTTTCCATGGACGCGAAAAGCCTGTATCTGGTTCTTATATACAGCATTGCGGTTAACTTTGTCTATGTTGTGATTTTTGCCGTTAACCCCGTATCAAAGGAATGTCTTTACATCGCGATAGGTATCGTGATCTGGTATTATCTTGCGCTTTACCTTATCGGAAGATTTGATGAGATCGTATTATTCAAATATGTTGTCATCGTCAGTACGAACTTTATCATTTTCCCGCTTCTGTTTTATATGACGGGTAATCTGTTCAGCGGTGCGCTTTTCTTTTTCCTTCTCGGTATAGTGTTCACGTTCTTCCTGATAAGAAAATGGTGGGTATATCTTCTGTTTGCGCTTGAACTGATATGGTATGGTCTTGTTCTTTCGCTTCCGATAAAAGACTACGCGAGGTTTTCGAACTTTGATCCCGCAATACCCGATAATATAGGTATTCCTGCAAGCTTTATCGCCGCTGCTTTTGCACCGGTATTCATATTCATATATCAGACGGTCCTCTACGAGAGGACAAAAAAACAGCTCGATGAATCGAGTCATATAATCAGTTCCGCAAGATATAACAAGAGCCGTTTCCTTGCAAACGTCACTCACGAGATAAGGACACCGATGAATGCGATCATCGGTATGAACGAGCTTATATTGCGAGAGGATCTTGATCCCGAGAGCAGGGAATTGGCGGAGAATATCAAAACATCGAGTAATCAGCTTCTTAAGATCATCAATAATATTCTTGAGTTCTCCAAACTTGATTCCAACAAGATGGAGCTGTATCCGACAAAGTATGATTTCAAGAAGCTCATTACGGAGATCATAGACTCGGTTTCAAATGAGTATGCGTCCGAGAATCTTGATTTCTTTGCAAGGATAGATGCGACCATCCCGAAGACTTTGTTCGGCGACAACATAAGAATAAAACAGGTATTTATGTATCTGCTTTTTTCCTGCATACACAGGTCACCTCAGGGTCGTATCTCAATGGAAGTATCGGGAGATATCGATATCACAACCAACACGGTGCTTCTTTCAGGAACTATAGCCGAATCCGGCTTCGGATTGTCCGAACAGGAGATCGAAGCGATGCTTTCGGCATATACCAAATATGACAGCAGACAGAAGAGCGATTTTAAGGGCATGGGACTCGAACTGTCCATATGCAAAGAAATCCTCGAACTTATGGGAGGCAGCCTGTCTATAAACAGTGTTGAAGGAGTCGGAATGTCGATACATTTCGAGTTTATCAACTATATCATTGAAGAGGCACCGATCGTACGTGTCAGTACGCTTAACGAATACAACATTCTTATATATACAAAAGATCCCGAAGATCAGGATATATGGATAGATATTCTCGGACAGTTCCAGTTGTATCCCAATTTCGTAACGGGTCCGAATGCATTCAGGCAGCTGATAGAGAACAGAAAATACACTCATATCTTTATTGATGATGTTTTCTATCCGATGCTCAAAGAT
>JAEEJD010000016.1 GCA_016281675.1 Lachnospiraceae bacterium | reverse complement strand
TCGCTGTACATATAACGCTGAGTTGCCGGATCGTATTCAAGTTTGGAACCGTTGTGCTTGAAAGGAAGCTCGATCTTTGTGCAGTCCTTCACGCTGGGCTTACCCGACAGATCGTTGATCTCGCTGTCGCTTGAAACGAACTGGTAGTGAGGGCCGCCGTTGTAATACTCATTGTATGTCTTCGAAACATTGCTCTTGCTCTCGAAGTTCTTGTCAAGATCGCCGGGACAAATATACTCGGTGAACTCTCTTGACTTACCGTTATCTACTCTCGAGAATGTTCCCGAGAAGTTGTCCACGAACGGCTTTGCAAGATAATCGTCAATGTAGAAAGGACCGCCGTCATGACATACGATCGCATTCCACTCGGGAGCGATAACAAGGTTCGTGGGACGTGTGCTTCGGATACTTCCGAGCTGTTCGATCTTCTCCCAGTCCTTAACAAGTACCATCAGACGTGTGATACCGTCGTTTGCCAATGAGTTGGTCATCTCATATACAACATCCGCATGCGTAAGACCGTAATGAGGAAGAGCTGTCTTCTCATTATCGACCATAGCCGCGATGGGTCTCTGATCCTTAAGGCTCTCATCTATCCATTCATTGGTAAGTTCGCTTCTGTACATACCTTCGTGAGAACCGTCATCTGCAGGAGTCTCGTCCTCGATCGAGATCGCGGGTGTATTGTTGACAACCTGGATCTGGGGCGCAGGTGCCTGCGTAGCCACTTCTTCATCTTCTTTGCCGCAGCCGAAAAGCGTAACTGCCATACAAAGTGAAAGAAGAAGAACCATTCTCTTTTTCATTGCAAATATCCTCCTAAAACTCAATAAGAAACGTGATCGTCCAATGCAATCTTTCACATTATATCACTAATCTTCGAACGATTATACCACAATATAATGGGGATGTCATCATCAAACTACACAATTATTTATCACATTACAACTATTTTTGTGAAAAATGTCAAAGACCGAGTTCTTCGGTAAACTTTATCGCACCTTCCCTTGTCAGGTGTGATGTGTCCGCAAAATACTTTCCGTCATATACGCGAAGCTCAGTCTCGTATTCTATATCGTCACAAACCCGGGACATTTCCTTTATATAGTTCCTGTATGCACCGTAATAGTGCTCGTTCAGTCCCTCGAAGGTCGCCGTATTGACCGCGGGCTGCAGGAGTCTGACATGTATCTTGTATTCATTGCACAGCCTTAGGAGCCTCTGCATGTAAAGAGTCACAAGCTTTGCGTCACCGTCAATTTCCATATCTTCATATGAAGTCTCATACGATTCGTCATAGCATCCGTCGAGCTTTCCGAAACTTCCGTATCCGAACGAAGTCTGAAGATCGCCGTACACCGCTTTGTTGTCGTTGTATCGGCCCGTAAAGCGCGCGGCGTTTATCGCCGGAAGATATTTATTGGGAAGGCCGCACCTTGCCGACAGTTCATCCGCAACAAGTCCCTTTTTCCATACGGAATCCGCTTGGCAGCTTTTTGCATCCGAGTACAGTTCCGGAAGCTTTGTAAGGGGTATCGCCTTAAAGTACAGCGTCCTCGTCTCATAATTGTCGATATGCCAGTAATGAAAAGGCGCAAACATTATAACCGCTGTCTTCGGAGCCTCATGGTTTCGAAGGTATTCTTCGAAGCAGTAATACATCTCTATGCTCGTAGCCCCGCCGACCGCGAGGTTTATACAGGACTCCTTTGCAAGCTCCGGCATGACCGAACTCATGGCCCCGGAATCGCCGAGCACAACCGTATCAAAGCTCTTTCCTTCACACTCCCTGCCTTCGGCCGCAAGCCTTGAGTATTTCCACGCAGGATACTCCTCATCCATGTAGCACAGCGGGCACAGCAAAGTAAAGGCGATAAGAGCTATCGCCGGAAGCGCTGCGAGTATGCACTTAATAACAAATTTAGTAACTCTCATGTTCATTATGGAGTGTCGCGCCATTGAGAATCGTCTGCGACGATGGCGCTCCACGTGCAGCCAGGGTCCCACCGCTTTGCGGTTCCCCCTGCCAGCATATTACATCCTACTGTAAATAAACTCCTTCCCGGTCAGGTTTGCCGAGAACAGTATCGCGATAAGGAGCGCATAATAAATCGCCCACCTTACCGGCGTCGGTATATTCTTTATAAGAGAAGGCGTATCGCACGAATTCCTGTATGCGCGTGAATCCGCGACAAGAACGAACAGAACCATCACAAGCGTCAGAGCGAGATTGAACCTTCCAAGCCCCAGTCCCGTAAGCTCCGCAACAGCCCCCTTCAGGGAAAATCGCATAAGGATGCCTTTTACCGCAAACCATGCGTTCGTAACGTTTTTATTTGAAAAGAAGATAAACGTGAACGCCGTCAGTATGTACACTCCGACTCTTTTAAGGAAAGTCCGCACCGCATCGAATACGCCGCCGGCACTTTCGCTTTTTGCGATCCTCTCTTTAATACTTCCGGCGATCCTGTCCCTGCAGGGTATGAGTATCTGTCCGAGTATGATATAAGCACCGTTCAATGCTCCCCAGATAACGAATGTCATATTGGCACCATGCCATATTCCGCTAACAACAAGGACAATGAATATGTTCACATACTTTCGTACCGTCCCGTGCCTGTTTCCTCCGAGCGGTATGTACAGATAATCCCGGAACCACGATGACAGCGATACATGCCATCTTCTCCACACTTCTCCCATTGATGACGAGAAGAACGGCTGCCTGAAGTTTTCTTTCATCTTAATGCCGAGCATGTATCCCGAACCTATCACGATCTGTGAATATCCTTCAAAATCACAGTACAGCATGAACAGATAAGCCATTGCGGTAAATGCGATCGCAAATCCCGAATACTTCGTGCAGTCGGCATAAACGTTATCGACAACTATCGTAAGTCTTCCCGCTATCGCAAGCTTCAGGAAATACCCCCACAGCATCTTCTGCATACCGGTCTTTGTATCGGAAAGAGACATTTCCGAAGGCTCTGTAAACTGCGGGATCATATCGCCCGCCCTGTTTACGGGACCCGATACAACGCTTAGGAAGAACGAAAGGAAGAGTGCGAGCTTAAGCGGATTCCTTTCGGCCTTCGATGAATCCCTGTAAACATCAACGATATAAGATATCGACTGGAAAGTATAAAACGAGATCCCGAGCGGGACCGCGAACTCGAAGCGCAAAGGATTGCCTGTGAGCGCGAGTGAGAAGTTCAGATATTTAAATATGAAAAGAATCGACAGCACGAAAACACACGATGCGCCGACCGTGATTTTCTTAAGTAATGTACTATCCGCCGCCTCAAGTATCAGGCCCGCGACATAAGTGATCGCGATAGCAAGAATGAGCCAGAGAATAAATCCCTCGCTCTGTGTCAGCCAGAAAACAAGGCTGCAAACGAGCAGCCAGACATACCTGGACTTTTTCGGCACGATCCGGCTTACAAGCATGATCGCCGGAAGTATTATCATGTATAAAACAGATCCGAACAGCATCCGTTTATCCTTCTGTCTTTCTATCTTTTGACCCTGTCATCATTATGTATTATAATGTATCGAAATTGATTATGGCAAACGAAACAGCATGCAGGGG
>JAEEJD010000126.1 GCA_016281675.1 Lachnospiraceae bacterium | reverse complement strand
GTATAATCAGAAATATGACTACCCTCCGGAAACGATACTGTCGCATTCTTTCTACAGAAGCAAACCGGAAGAGTTCTACAGATTCTATCGGGACAAGATGCTCTGCACAAGTGCAAAGCCCAATAAGGCACATCTTAAGCTGGCGGAACTTGAAAAAGCCGGAAAGCTCAAAGCTGTTGTCACACAGAATATCGACGGACTTCATCAGGCGGCGGGAAGCAAAGAGGTCCTCGAACTTCACGGAAGCGTCCTGCGTAATTACTGCGAATCCTGCGGAAAATCATTTGATATAGATTACATCATAAACAGCGAAGGCGTTCCGAAGTGTGACAAGTGCGGCGGTCCTGTCAAGCCGGATGTTGTTCTCTATGAAGAAGGGCTTGATAACAACGTGATGAGCAAGTCTCTTAACTATATCGCAAATGCGGATGTTCTTATAATAGGAGGAACATCTCTTGCCGTTTATCCGGCTGCCGGACTTATAGATTACTACAGGGGACACAAGCTCGTTTTGATCAATAAGTCCAAAACTCCGATGGACGGCCGGGCTGATCTTGTGATAAATGACAGTATCGGTGCTGTTTTGGGCGCAATATCGGTGTGATTTTTGTAACCAAAACCCCTTGAAAACCCATGATGGTTATGGTATCATACCATCTCGTGATACAATTTATCCTTGCTTCCGATGTATATTCGGAGGCCAAAACAGTCGAAGTATCATCAGACTGTAATAGACCAAAAGGAGGTACCAGGCATGAGCAAATATGAATTATGCGTTGTTCTTAATGCTAAGATCGAAGACGATGAGAGAGCTGCAGTGATCGAAAAGATCAAGAAGTACATCGATCGTTTCGGCGGTGCTGTAACAAACGTGGACGAGTGGGGAAAGAAACGTCTCGCATATGAAGTTCAGAAGATGAGAGAAGGTTTCTACTACTTTATCCAGTTTGATGCTGAGCCGTCGACGCCGCTCGAGATCGAGAATCGTGTCCGCATTATGGATAACGTTCTTCGTTATCTCTGCGTTAAGGCAGAAGCGTAATAGAAAGAGAGATTATATGAATAAAGTTATATTGGTAGGAAGACTTACCCGTGACCCCGAAGTCAGATATTCCGCAGGAGACAATGCAATGGCTATTGCCAGATACTCACTCGCGGTTGACAGAAGGGGAAGGCGTGACAACTCCGGCGGCGACCAGCCTACAGCTGATTTCATCAATATAGTGGCGTTCGGTCGTGACGGTGAATTCGCCGAGAAGTATCTTCGTAAAGGAACGAGGATTCTTGTTGAGGGACGTATCCAGACGGGAAGTTATACCAACAAGGAAGGACAGAAAGTCTATACGACGGATGTTGTCGTTGAGAGACATGAGTTTGTAGACAGCAAGAGTTCATCCCAGTCTTCATCGGGCACAGATTCGTTTATACCTGCATCTGCAGGACAGGATCAGGCACCGGCTGACAGCGGAGACGGCTTCATGAACATCCCCGACGGAATAGACGAAGAGCTTCCTTTCAGTTGATCAAGGAACAGTTCAGGAGGATAGAATTATGGCTTTTGGTAAACCGCAAGGCGACAGTGATAGAGCAGAAGCACCTGTAAGAAGAAGAAATACGCTTCACAGACGTAAAAAGGTTTGCGTTTTCTGTGGCAAGGAAAAGGCTTTGGAATACAAAGATGTAGCTACTCTTAAGAAGTATGTTTCCGAAAGAGGAAAGATCCTTCCCAGAAGGATCACCGGAAACTGCGCAAAGCATCAGAGAGCTCTGACGGTAGCAGTTAAGCGTGCACGTCACGTTGCATTAATGCCTTACACTGCCGACTGATCCGGTAGAGGTTATGATTTTACGACCGACTGCATATTTGCGGTCGGTCTTTTATTTGACATTTATAATGCGAGAATATAAACTAATACCTGTGCGCTCAAACGCGTCAAAGCGCTAAAGTGAATGATTATTTGGAGGAATATCCATGCCTATTACAGAACTGCTTGAAAGAAATGCCGCACAGTATCCTTCGGATGTTGCGCTTGTTGAGATCAACCCGAAGATCAAGGAAAACAGGCGGGTTACATGGAAAGAATACGAACTGATAGAGAGTACCAAGAAGGAGTCATACCGCCGTGAGATAACATGGAGCGTGTTTGACGAGAAGGCCAACCGCTTTGCGAATTGTCTTATGTCAAAAGGGATAAAGCGCGGGCATAAGGTTGGTATTATCATGATGAACTGTCTCGAGTGGCTTCCGATATATTTCGGAGTATTGAAGACGGGTGCCATGGTTGTTCCGTTTAACTTCAGATACTCATCAGACGAGATTCTGTACTGCGCAAAACTGTCGCAGATAGACATACTTGTATTCGGACCCGAATTCATAGGGCGTATCGAGGAGATATGCGACGAGCTCTCCAAAAAAAGACTTCTTATATATGTCGGAGATAATTGCCCAACATTTGCGGAGGATTATAAGGAAGAGGTTGCAAATTGTTCGAGTGCGAGACCGGACGTTACGATAACGGACGATGATGAGGCAGCGATCTATTTTTCATCCGGAACGACGGGATTTCCCAAAGCGATTCTTCATAAGCACCGTTCGCTCATGCATTCGGCGGCATGTGAACAGAATCATCACGGTCAGCAGAGGGATGATGTGTTCCTGCTGATCCCGCCTCTTTATCATACGGGTGCAAAGATGCACTGGTTCGGAAGCCTTTATTCGGCGTCCAAAGCCGTTCTTCTTCAGGGAACCGCACCCGAGATAATCCTTGATGCGATCTCAAAAGAAAAGTGTACGATCGTCTGGCTTCTTGTACCGTGGGCTCAGGACATCCTTGAGGCTATAGAAAGCGGCAGGGTTGATCTTAAAGATTACGAACTTAGTCAGTGGAGGCTTATGCACATCGGAGCACAGCCTGTACCGAGAAGTCTTATCAAGAAATGGAAAGAGATATTCCCGAACCATCAGTATGATACAAACTACGGACTGTCCGAATCGATAGGACCGGGATGCGTACATCTTGGTGTTGAGAATATTCATAAAGTGGGTTGCATAGGAAAAGCCGGTTACGGCTGGGAGACAATGATCGTCGGAGAAGACCGCAAACCCGTTAAGCCGGGTGAGGTCGGAGAACTGGCCGTAAAGGGCCCCGGCGTCATGGAGTGTTACTATCACGATCCCAAGTCCACGCAGGAAGTTCTTGCGGACGGATGGCTTTATACGGGTGATATGGCAACGGAAGACGAGGACGGATTCATCATGCTCGTTGACCGTAAGAAAGATGTAATAATAAGCGGCGGTGAGAATATATATCCCGTACAGATCGAGGATTACATCAGAACAAATGATGCGGTCCATGATGTCGCGGTTATCGGAATACCGGACAAACGTCTCGGGGAAGTAAGCTGCGCGATAATAGAACTGAAAAAAGATTATGTGGTCACCGAGGAAGAAATGAACGACTTCTGCATGGCACTTCCGAGATACAAGAGACCGCATAAGATCATATTTGCGGACATACCGCGTAACCCGACCGGCAAGATCGAAAAGCCGAAGCTTCGTGAACTTTACGGCGGTAAAGGACTTGTCGAGGCCCAGAACAAAGGTTGATAAGGTTTCAGGTGGAGATAAATAATGACCTATAATGCATCAAGAGAGGCAAGACGCAGAAGAAGACGAAGAAGGAAGATACTTCAGGCAATCCTGCCGGTTGTGATCGCCATCGTTCTGATGGGAATAATAGGCCTGGTCGCATACAGCACAGGTGTATTTGATGACTTCGGATATTCAAGCCGGATGGCTGATCTTAAGGAGTATTTTGCCACAAGCCCGGAAGAGATAAACACAACGGCTGCCGTGATCGAGAACTATGAGGTGACCGGTGAAAAGCTGACCGTTAAGGACGGAAGGATATATGTTCCGCTTGAGACGGTAAATGAAAAGTATAATCCCAACTTCTATTGGGAAAAGAACGGTGAGAAACTCCTGTATACTACCGGCGAAGGTGTTTATACCGCCGTGCCCGGCGATAATTACTATACGCTTAACGGAACCGGTATACAGTCGGGATATCAGGCATGTTACAAAGAAGGCGATACCGTAATGGTATGTCTTGAGTATGTCAAGGTATTCACGAATATTGAAGTCAGACTGTACGGAGGCGGGAAAGAACCGTACCGCACGCTCATTAAGACCGAGTGGGATAAAGACGTTGTCGCGGACGTTACCGATGATGATGTAGCAATAAGAGTAAGTGCCGATAAAGATGGCGATATATTAAAGGAGCTTCGAAAGGGAAGCACCGTTGTGATCGTTTCATCCGAGAACGAGAAGTGGATGAGGGTCATGTCAGAGGATCTTATTACGGGATTTATAGAAACAAAGAACCTCGGAGAGAAATATGACCGGCCGGATACTCCCGTCAATACGGTAGCTCCGATAGCGGTTAATATGGTATCGGACTATTCACAGCCCATCGTTCTTGCATGGCATAACGTCACCGGAGACGGTTCGGTCTCGTCGCTTAAGGATAACGAGAAGTTCCTTAAATACATCAACACGATATCTCCGACATGGTTTGCTCTTGCGGATAATGAGGGAACGATCGCATCGATCGCGTCATCCGCATATGTTGAAACGTGTCACTCGAAAGGGATAAAAGTCTGGGGACTCGTGAGCAATCTGACATACCCGGAAGTATCCACATCGGCTGTAATGTCAGATCCCGCGAAAAGAGAGTATATGACAGAGCAGCTTCTCGGATATGCGGCTCAGTACAATCTTGACGGTATCAACCTTGATTTCGAGTCGATCTCTTCGGAAGATGCTCCCGCATATATCCAGTTTATCAGGGAGTTCTGCCTGAAGGCACATGAAAAGAATCTGGTTGTTTCCGTGGACAATTACGTTCCGAAGGAATATACGATGTACTATAACCGTAAGGAACAGGGAGTGTTCGCCGACTACGTGATCATCATGGGATATGACGAGCATACGACTGTTTCTGAGGAACCCGGTTCGGTTGCTTCTCTTGATTTTGTTCTTGAAGGAATAGAGAATACACTCCAGGAAGTTCCGAAGGAAAAGGTTATAAACGGACTGCCGTTTTATGTCAGATATTGGACGGTTGACGAAAACGAGAACATACTTGATGTCCAGACTCTTCCTATGGCAAAGGGAACGGAGACGGTAAATGCCGCCGGAGCGACGGCCGAATGGGATGAGAACACGTCACAGAACTATGCCGAGTGGAAAGACGGTTCCAAGACAAATAAGATATGGCTTGAGGATGCAAGATCCATTCAGGCTAAACTGGAAGTCATGAAAGTACATGATATCGGCGGTGCAGCCATATGGCAGCTCGCTTTCGGAACGGATGAGGTATTCTCCGTGATCGATGAGTATTATAAGCCTTCGGCTCAGTAAGATAGAGTTTCTTGTTATCGGACTCTTTGCCTTGCAGTATCGGAAAACTCCTTTATTATTGCAAAGAGCCCGATAAAGGTACCCGCATTTTGTTATTGGGTAAATGATACAATTTATCTGCTTTCAGATCGCGCTTCGCGTGTGGGGTATGCGTTTTGGTTGGTAAGAATTAGCTGCTTTGAATCTGATTACGAACAACCATTAACATTATGAAACAATGGGGAGTTATCGAATGAATTAATAATTTGTCGATTAGTTCGGGGAAACCCCGATCAGAAACTCCTGATGTGTGCAAATCTCCTGTCGTCACAGAAAATTCACTAGAAAAAATCAGACATATATCTTAAAATAAAGATAAGAAATATGAATTTTGCCTGCCCTCCTTTCGCCACAGATTGCGAAGGAGCGATCCTGTTTCGGATTCTAACCGAAGGTCGGATTTTTGACAAGCGCTACATATTGTGGTATGTCAAGAAGCAGGTACATCCGAGTCCGCAAACATACGTAAAACCGATGTTTCTGACATGGGATATCAAATGTTAACTAATTGTTAACATTAAATGAAGATCATAAATTCATTACGTAAATGTATTATTTGACAATTCGTCTGTGCCGATATATAAATATATATCAAACACGGAGGTGATCACATGAAACTGGAACGTGTTAACGATCATCAGATCAGATGCACTCTGACCAAATCGGATCTTGCTGACAGACAGTTGAAGCTCTCTGAGCTTGCATACGGAACGGAAAAAGCAAAGACACTGTTTCGTGACATGATGCAGCAGGCCTCTTATGAGCTTGGTTTTGAAGCCAATGATATACCTCTGATGATAGAGGCCATTCCTCTTTCATCGGAATCCATAATACTCATCATTACAAAGGTTGAAGATCCGGATGAGCTTGATACGCGCTTTGCGAATTTTGCCCCGGACATCAGAGACGAAGAGGATGATGTGATTTCGGAACTGTTCAGATCCGTTTCGGAAGAGATGCCGGAAGTTCTCGATCTGTTCAAGAAACTTTCGCAGGAAGTATCCAAGAATCCCGAGCTTCTGGAAGAAGCAAAGGAGAAGCTTATAGAACAGGCGAATGCGGCATGTGAACTTTCCAGAGCATTTGCGTTTGATACGCTGGCGGATGTGATCAAAGCGGCGGGTGTCGTTTCGAAGTTCTACAAAGGGAAGAATTCCCTGTATCATGACGAGACGGACGATTGTTATATACTTGCCCTTTCAAAGAGCGATCACACAACGGAGGAGTTCAACAGGATATGTAACGTCCTTTCCGAGTACGGGTCGATGGAGAGGTCAACTCCAGCTACAGAGGCATTCTTCGAGGAGCATAATAACTGCATCGTTGCCGACAATGCGATAGAGACTCTGCTCTCATGATCTTACACAAACAATAACGGCACAGGGTATATCCCCTGTGCCGTTTTATGTTGCATAATGATAACTCAGGCAAGTGCCGAGATCTTATCCATCAGGCTGTCCACATCCATTCCGTGAACAAGTGCCGCTTCTTCGAGAGACTCGGCCTGAGCGGAAGGACATCCGAGACAGTGCATTCCCGCCTCCATAAGGATGGGTGCGACTTCGGGCTTGTTGACGAGGATCTCTCCTATAGTCATATCTTTCGTGATATCCATAATATATACCTCCATTGATAACTGTATGCTGTGATTTTCAAACCGCTGTAAGGTTAGCATTTTTACAGCCCCAAGTCAAGGAAGACATAATATGGTCATAATGCCCATAAAATAAGGTGTTATGTATGCAAAAAAATACAGCCTTTCGCCTTGACGTGTATACAATCCACAAACTATAATAACAATTACCAAAACACGAAACATCCGCTCGGCGGATTTATCAAAATTAACTAATTTCAGTACAGGAGGCGTTACAATGAGATCAGAATGGAATGGTTTCGTAGGCGGTAAGTGGGAAAGCGAAGTCAACGTACGTGACTTCATCCAGAAGAACTATACTCCTTATGACGGAGATGATTCTTTCCTTGCAGGACCTACACAGAACACAAAAGACTTATGGCAGATGGTGCTCGACCTTCAGAAGAAGGAAAGAGAAAACGGCGGTGTTCTTGATATGGACACGAAGGTTGTTTCGACCATCACATCACACGGCCCCGGCTATCTTGACAAGAGCAAGGAGACGATCGTAGGTTTCCAGACAGATAAGCCTTTCAAGCGTTCACTTCAGCCTTACGGCGGTATCCGTATGGCAGAG
>JAEEJD010000015.1 GCA_016281675.1 Lachnospiraceae bacterium | reverse complement strand
GAATCCGCAGCTTGCCGTTGCGCATGTCATTCCCGCAAGCATTCCGAATATGAGGCTTCCGACAGCCATAAGTGCGAGAATCCCTCCGAATCCGGCGATCTCGGAGACACTCGCCCCTGCCTTTATACGGTTAACGAGTTCCGCCATGTAAAACGGGATCGTACATTCCAGAACGACCTCGCCCGACACCAGAAGAGGTGTGGCGATCGTACTCGGGAGATATTGCCGGATGTGTCCGGCCAGTTTCTTTAGTACCATGTTTACTCTCCGTTCATCTTTAAAAGCTTCGCCGCCTGATCGGCTGCGATACAAGCATCGATTATCTCCTGTATATCACCGTTCATCACCTTATCGAGTTTGTAGAGTGTCAGCCCGATCCTGTGATCCGTTACTCTTCCCTGAGGGAAGTTGTATGTCCTGATCTTCTCAGAGCGGTCACCCGTTCCGATCTGGCTCTTTCTAAGCTGTGCCTCGGCATCATGTGCCTTCTGCTGTTCCAGATCATAAAGTTTTGCACGAAGCAGCGCGAACGCTTTTGCTTTGTTCTGCAACTGTGATTTTTCCGTCTGGGAATATATGACGATTCCGGTCGGATAATGCGTAAGCCTTACGGCCGAATCCGTCGTATTGACGCACTGTCCGCCGTTTCCCGATGCTCTCATGACATCGATCCTGATGTCCTTTTCGTCTATCACGACATCGACATCCTCCGCCTCCGGCATTACCGCAACGGATATCGTGGACGTATGTATCCTTCCGCCGCTCTCGGTCTCGGGAACACGCTGTACGCGGTGCACGCCGCTCTCATACTTCATTACCGAGTATGCTCCCTGGCCCGTGATCATGAACGTTACGGACTTCATTCCGCCTATTCCGATCTCGTCGACTTCCATCGTCTCGACCTTCCAGCCGCGGCCTTCCGCATAATGCACGTACATTCTGTATATCTCCGCGGCAAAGAGCGCAGCCTCGTCTCCGCCCGCACCCGCACGGATCTCGACGATAACGTTCTTGTCGTCATTCGGGTCTTTCGGAAGCAGAAGGATCTTGAGTTTGTTTTCAAGTTCCTCGACACGACTCTTCGCGCCCGCAAGTTCCTCTTTGAGCATCTCGCGCATGTCCTCGTCGGATTCCGCATCGAGCATCTCGAGGCTCTCTTCTATCGTCTGCTTGGATTTTCTGTATTCCGTGTATGCCTCGACGATCGGTGCAAGGTCGCTCTGCTCCTTCATGAGGCGCTTGAATCTGGCCTGATCGTCGGCAGTGCCCGGCTCGCCGAGCTCACTCATGAGTTCCTCGTATCTTATGAGGAGGTCTTCAAGTTTGTCGAACATATAACTCTATCCTTTCCTGCGTAATCTTTTATAACGGTTATATCCGTAAATCCTTCGTCTTTGAGTATCTTTGATACCTCATCGGCCTGATCGTATCCGATCTCGAGAAAGATCATGCCGCCGCGCGTAAGATGCTCCTGCGCGCCCGCTGCGATCCTTCTGTAAAAGACAAGCCCGTCGTCGCCGCCGTCAAGGGCGATCCTCGGGTCGTGATCCCTGACCTCGGGGGCGAGTGTTTCTATATCCGCGCTCTTTATATACGGCGGATTGGAGATGATGTAATCAAATCTCTTCTCTTCATCGGGAAGTGCATCATATAGGTCTCCCGCAAGGAAAGAGGCGCTTCCTCCGTTAAGTCCGCCCTCTTTGTCAATATCCGCAAGATTGTCGTTTGCAACCGAAAGCGCATCCTCCGAAATATCAACGCCAATCCCGGTACATGCGTTCTTGTAATGCATCAGCGACAGCAGAAGACATCCGCTTCCCGTGCACAGATCGAGTATTCGCGAGCCGTCCCCGACATATCTCATCGCCTCTTCGACAAGGCACTCGCTGTCCTGCCTCGGAACAAGCACTTTGCCGCTTACGCGAAAATCAATCCCCATGAAGCTGCACGTCCCTGTAAGGTGCTGGAGCGGTATACGGTCCGCACGTTTTGCGAGGATCCTCTCATACGCGTCCGCTTCCCTTTCGCTCACATCCGTGCCCGGATGCGCATAGAGCGTGTTGGTATCATGTCCCGTTATAAACTCCAAAAGCAGCCTTGCATCCAAGGCTGCTTCGGATATCCCGGCAGCAGACAATACCTGCGTGCCGTGTCTGTATAGTTCGCTATAATTCATCCGATTCGGTTCCCAGATATTCCTTCCAGTCAAATACGGCTTCAACCGCCGCAATACCAACTTCTATCATGGCGTCATCGGGTTCTCTTGTCGTAAGGCGTTGCAGCCACAAACCCGGCGCGGACAGTATCCTGATACATATATTGTTCGTTCTTCCCGCAAGTCTTATTATCTCGTACGATATCGAGGCTATAACGGGTATCAGAAGTATCCTGACGGCAACCCTTGCCACAGGCTCTTCCACTCGAATGAAAATGAACAGTATAACGCTTAGGAAAACCACAAAGAATAGGAAACTTGTTCCGCAGCGTTTATGCTCACGGGATGATTTTCTCACATTATCTACCGTAAGCTCCTTGCCGGTCTCGATGCAGTTGATGCACTTATGCTCGGCTCCGTGATACATGAACACACGGCGTATATCCTTCATGCATGATATCAGGACTATATACATGACAAATATCAGCACACGGAGGACGCCTTCCAGAACGGCGATCATCGTATCGCTGACAATGACTTTATCGAGCAGTCTCGACAGATAATAAGGCAACAGAACAAAAAGTCCTATCGCAAACGCTATCGATATCACCACCGTGATCGTCGAGAGGACTTTTTCCGCATGATCTTTGAATATCCTGTCAAGTATCTTGTCTTTTTTGTGTGTATCCTGTTCTTCCTCATAGAATGAGGCGGAATAATTGAGCGTTCTGATACCGAGGATCAGGGAGTCGATGAAATTGATGACTCCGCGGATGAACGGGATCTGCGTAAGGGATTTGGATCTTGCAAAAGACTCGTACTCCTCGACGGTAACATCAATATCACCGTCCGGTGTACGGATGGCGACGGAGTATTTGTCCTTATTCTTCATCATTATCCCTTCGAGAACGGCCTGACCGCCTATTCCGGAATATCGGGTTGTCTTCTTTTTTCTTTTCATGGTTTCATCACTTTTTGCATTATATCAGAAATATATCTTAATGCATATGAGCTTCGGCATATTTTACAACCGTGTTCATATCCTTGGTTCCGTTGTTGCAGAATGCAAATCCCACATTAAGCGAGATATTTCTCTTGTTTGCTTCCTCGATAAGCCTTTCCGACTCGTCTTCGAAATATGCCTCATCCGTTTCGAATCCGAATGCCGCAAATCTCGATCCGACAAGGCGGTATACCCTCTCATTTCCGAATATCTCCGACATGAGTGTGACCGTATCGGTAACGAGCCTGTCTCCGGCCTCATATCCCTTTTGTGCGCTTACGGTCTCAAGATCCCTGATCTCGACAAGCACAAAGCCAAACGGTGTCGCTCTTGCCACAAGATCCGCGGAGAGTTCGTTGAACGCACGCCTGTTGAGCGCACCCGAAAGCGGGTCATTGTATTCAAAGAACCGTGTCCTTTTATCTTCATCCCTGTTTGCGATCAGTTCGGAAAGGAAATATGCGATCAGCGAAATGTTTTCCGAAGCCTCTTCCATCATCTCCGTCGGAATGTCCACAAGCGTAACAAGTCCCTTTACATTTCCCGCTGTCGTGATCGGCCCGATGATGATGTTCTTAACGTTTTGACTTCTCAGCATATTATAAATGGCGGTGTTGACCGTCTTATAGTTTTCCGTGTCATCAACCGTGAGTCTTCCGCCATTTCCGTCGCATGCTTTTATAATCTCGTCAACGAGCCCTTTTTGCGGAAGCAGCAAAAGTTCCGAAGGATGGATCTCATCCCTGTGTTCGAACCATGCGTATGTTCCGTGGAACTTGCCGTTCTTCTGATCCTCAAACACAACCGCACGGCCCGCGCCGAACTGCTTTGCCGCACATTCCAGTATCTGTTT
>JAEEJD010000125.1 GCA_016281675.1 Lachnospiraceae bacterium | reverse complement strand
TTTACGGTAGAAGACGGTGAATACATCGGACTTGTCGGTCATACCGGAAGCGGAAAATCAACTCTCATAGCGCATCTTAACGCACTTATGAAGCCAACGGCCGGCGGAGTATATTATAACGGCGTCGACATATCATCGGAAGGGTATGATCTGAAAGGGCTTCGGGGAAAGGTCGGACTCGTGTTCCAGTATCCCGAGCATCAGCTGTTTGAGGAGGATGTCTTCACAGACGTGTGCTTCGGACCAAAGAATCTCGGGCTTGAGAGAACGGAGATAGAGCTTCGGGCCTATGATGCGTTAAAAGCTGTAGGTGTTAAGGATGAGCACTTCTATGTGTCTCCGTTTGATATATCGGGCGGGGAAAAGCGTCGCGTTGCGATCGCCGGAGTACTCGCGATGAAGCCGGAGGTACTGATCCTTGATGAGCCGTGTGCGGGACTCGATCCGAGAGGCAGGGAAGAGATACTCTCGCTCGTTGACGATCTTCATAATAACCTCGGTATATCTGTCATTCTCGTGTCGCATTCGATGGATGATCTTGCGGAGCACGTGGACAGGGTACTTGTTATGGACGAAGGAAAGCTTGTTATGGACGGGCCCGTCCGGGAGGTGTTCAGACACAGGGAAGAGCTTGAATCTATCGGGCTTGCTGTACCCGAAGTTACGGCAGTGCTTTCGGATCTGAAATCATACGGACTTCCCGTACGTGACGATCTGATAACCGTTGAGGAAGCCAAAGCAGAGATATTAAGGTTGTTCGGATTATGATAAGAGATATAACACTTGGACAATATTATCCGACAGATTCGGTGCTGCACCGCCTGGACCCGAGGGTCAAGCTGTGCGGTACGCTTATCTATATAATCTCGCTCTTTCTCTTTCAAAGTTTTACGGGATATATAGTCGCAACGGTCTTTCTCGTTTCGATGATCGTGCTGTCACACGTACCGGTCTCATTTATGATAAAAGGCCTGAAGGCGGTGTTCATACTTCTGATATTTACCGCGGTATTGAACTGCTTCCTGACTCCGGGAAGGGAACTCGTTTCATTCTGGAAATTCACGATAACGAAGGAAGGCCTGAGACTGGCTGCATTTATGGTCCTTCGTATCGTATATCTTATAATAGGATCTTCGATAATGACACTGACGACGACGCCGTCAAACCTGACGGACGGACTGGAAAAGGGTCTCGGATGGATGAAGATCCTGAAGGTTCCGGTTCATGAGATCGCAATGATGATGTCTATCGCATTGACATTCATCCCGGTGCTTCTCGAGGAGACAGACAAGATAATCAAGGCGCAGCAGGCAAGAGGTGCGGATTTTGAGAGCGGGAATCTGATCCGACGCGTACGTGCACTTGTGCCGATCCTTGTACCACTGTTTGTATCCGCATTCCGACGTGCGAATGATCTTGCGATCGCCATGGAAGCCAGATGTTACCGGGGCGGAGAAGGAAGAACGAAACTTCATCCGCTTAAGTACGCTTCCCGTGACGTGATCGCTTATATCGTTCTTCTTCTGTACCTTGCCGCGATCGCGGTTGTGGGATTTGTATTATGAAAAAACGCATAATGCTGACAGTTGCATATGACGGCACGGATTACTGCGGATGGCAGATCCAGCCTGATGTTCCGACGATAGAAGGTGTTTTGGACAGGGAACTGAGCAGACTCCTCGGGGAGGATATCCATGTGATCGGGGCATCAAGGACAGATGCCGGCGTGCATGCCGAAGGTGCGGTAGCCGTCTTTGATACAACGTCTAATATTCCGGGTGAGAAGTTTTCATATGCCCTAAATCAGAGCCTGCCTGACGATATCGTTATCAGGAAGTCGCAGGAGGTGGCATCTGATTTTCACCCAAGGAAGGTAAACTGCCGCAAGACATACAGATACAGCATATGGCACGATGAATTCGCGCTTCCGACAAACAGCAGATACACCCACTGGGTGCACTATCCGCTTGATACGGATGCGATGAAGGAAGCGGCGAAATACTTCGCCGGTGAGCACGACTTTGCCGGATTCTGCAGCGCTCAGGCGGACGTGGATTCAACGGTAAGGACGATATACAACATTGAAGTAAGAGATGGGGACGGTTCAAGATCCCCATATTGCGGAAGAATAGACATATTCGTTACCGGGAACGGATTCCTGTATAACATGGTCAGGATAATCGCGGGGACGCTCATAGATGTAGGAACCGGAAAGATCAAACCTTCGGATATACCGGATATAATCGCTTCGTGTGATCGTGACCGTGCCGGGAATACGGCGCCGGCCAAGGGATTGACGCTTATTGGGTATGAATTCTGATACGGTAAATGACAATCGCATAAGCGAACTTGCCCGAAAGGTTCTGGGCCTGGCACGTGACAGCATTGTCGTAAGATATCGTTTCTTCGACAAGTCGCTTGCCTCGATAGAGCTGACCGAAGACAATGGGATAAGCACATATATAAGCGATAAAGGGCATCTGGCCTACAATCCCGCAAAGCTCATCCGCGATTACATGGAGGATGAGAACTTTCCGGCAAGGCTTCTTCTGCACGTTATATTTCACAATATCTTCATGCACTACTCGCGCAAGGATATAGCCAATGAAGAGTATTGGGATATAGCCTGCGACATAGCTGTTGAGAATGCCGTGCTGTCGATGGACGACAGCTACGGAAGGGTAACCGACACAGACGTGCAGATAACACTTGCAAAGCTCAATAAGTGGGTACCGCGACTTTCCGCCGAGTATCTCTACCGGGAGTTCATGGTCGGTGGCATATCCTCGGACTCGGCCAAGGACTATGCAAGGCTCTTCTCGCTCGATGTTCACCGCCACAAAATCGCAGAGAAAAAAGAAGAGATAACGATATCCGAGAAGGACTGGGAGCGCATCGCAAGAAGGGTCGCAGCCGAGCTTAAGTCATTCTCCAAAGACGTCAAAGGAAAGGATACGATCCTTCTGAACATTAAGGAGGCTACCCGCAAAACATACGATTATGACGATATAGTCAGCCGTTTTGCGGTTATGAGCGAGGAGATTAAGATCAATCCGGATGAGTTCGACTACATTTACTATATGTACGGACTGTCCGAATACAGGAACATGCCTCTTATAGAGCCTCTCGAATACACGGACGAGAAGAGTATAAGAGAATTTGTTATAGCGGTTGATACTTCGGCCTCCGTAAGAGGCAAGATGCTGGAGGGATTTCTGGCAAGGACATATGATATACTGTCACGGTCCGTATCGTTTTCACAGACGATGAACGTACATATAATCCAGTGTGACAGCGACATCACAAGCGATACGGTAGTAACGGACAGATCTCAGCTTTCTGCCATAGCGGAGAACCTTAAGGTTAGAGGGTTCGGGGCAACTGATTTTCGCCCCGTGTTCGAATATGTCGGCGATATGATCGCAAGGCGTGAGTTTACGAACCTTAAAGGTCTCATTTATTTTACGGACGGATACGGAATCTATCCGGAGTCGCCCCCGCAATATGACTGCATGTTTGTTTTTGACAGGGAAGATGATTTTCGCCCGCCGGTTCCGGGATGGGCAGTTGTCACGATTCTGGAATCGTGACAGGCAGAGCGCCGCTTGAGCGGGTACGGTAAATTCAAATGGTGATAATATGAACATTAAAGAAGCCAAGAACTACATAAAGGATACGATAAGTGCATATCTTAAGAAGGATGAATTCGGAGATTACAGGATATCCGTTGAAAAGCAGCGTCCGATATTCCTGATCGGGGCACCCGGTATCGGAAAGACCGCGATAATGAGCCAGATCGCATCCGAACTCGATATTGCACTTGTGAGTTATTCGATGACTCACCATACAAGACAGTCGGCTCTGGGCCTTCCTTTTATCAAGGAAAAATCATATGCCGGCAGTACAGTCAGCGTATCGGAGTACACGATGAGTGAGATCATCGCGAGTATATATGACACGATGGAAGAGTCGCAGGTTACGGAAGGGATACTGTTCCTTGACGAGATCAACTGCGTATCCGAGACACTGTATCCGTCGATGCTCCAGTTCCTTCAGTATAAGGTGTTCGGAAAGCACAGCGTTCCTAAGGGCTGGATAATAGTCACCGCCGGTAACCCTCCCGAGTTTAACAAGGCGGTCAGGGAATTTGACGTGGTGACACTTGACAGGCTCAAGGTCATATCGGTTGATGCGGATTATCCCGCATGGAAGGCTTATGCGAGGACAAGCGGTGTTCACGGTGCCGTCACGGGATTTCTTGACAGCAACAGAGACAGTTTCTATAAGGTCGAGACGACCGCTTACGGTAAGAAATACGTTACCGCAAGAGGCTGGGAGGATCTGTCCGATATAATCAAGCTATATGAGGAAGACGGCAAACCCGTAAACGATAATCTGATATCTCAGTACATCACGGATGAGAAGATCATTAAAGATTTCTCGGCATATTATGATCTGTATAACAAGTATAAAAAGCAGTATGACGTTGAGGAGATATTCGCCGGGAAACTCAAAGACAGCACAAAGAAAGCTGCACAAGCGGCTCCGACGGATGAGAGACTGGCGCTGACCGGGCTTCTTGCCGATACGCTCGAAGCGGAGGTTTCAAAGGTACTCGCCCAGCAGCATATACTTACCGCGATCAGACCTCATATAAGCGCACTTGCCGATGTAACAACCAAGGAAGAAGTCATAGCAAAACTCGATGAACTGGCCGAAGGTGTACGAAGTGATATGTCAAGAAAAACAAGAGCGGGATCTCTCTCTTCTGCCGAAAAAACAATAAAAAAGAAGATTGTTCGATTATACACGGATATGAAGGGCGGCGTTTCTGAGGGTAAAACCGTAAAGAAACTATACAATGAAAAGATAATATCCTTAAGATCCGATGCCCAAAATGAGCAAACGAGGATAGACAGCCTGTTTTCCGGAATGAATGACATATTCGGTGCCAACAGCAATGAGATGCTCGTTCTTGTGACCGAACTGACGCTTAATGCGGATGTTTCCGAGTTCCTGTCGTTATTCGGATCCGAATCTTATGAGAAATACAGCGGTATTCTTACCGTTGAAGACCGTGCTGATACTTTGCGGCAGGAGATAAGAAAGACACTTGATGAACTGTAACGAGCCGATAGAAAGCAAACAATTCATGTCTGATAAATCGATCAGGCAGGTTACGATCGGACAGGGG
>JAEEJD010000124.1 GCA_016281675.1 Lachnospiraceae bacterium | reverse complement strand
CGTCTTCTGATCCTCTTCTACTGGATCATGTTCGCAACAACAATGATCACTTATTCGGTAAGCTATGCGCTCGTTTCGAACTGGCGTCTTGCGGGTCTTGCATGCTGCGCTCTCATCGTTACGATGCTCTTCATACTCGAGATGTTAAAGACAAAACAGTTCGTGCGCTGGTATGTTCTGTTTGTTCCCGTTCTTGCGATATGCGCACTTACATGTCTTGTGTCGGTCAAAAAGATACCGTCCGCATTAAACGCGAACACAAACGACCAGCTGATCGAGATATACAAAGAGAACGGCCTGACACGCGGATATTCTTCTTCATTCTGGAATTCATCCAATGCCGCCACGGTGCTTTCCGACGGACAGATCGTCGTCAGTCCGATAACGATCAATACCGACGGTTCATACGAAGTAAGACACTATCAATCCGAGCCGTGGGAATACGAGGATGCTCCCGGAGTCGACAGATACTTTGTCGTCGTTGACAGTCAGGACATGGAATTTGCCGCCGACACTCTCGGTGCCAACAAAGTCGATGAGATCAAGTTCCAGGACAGCACATATATATGGATCTTCGATCGCAACATATTTGAAGATCAAAAGCCGGTGTTCGCTCCGGCCGAAGAAGCTGCCGAATGAGGTGAATCTTGAAAGAAAGATCGTATATCATAAAAATACTTCTGATGATTTTGGGGGCTGTAACGCTTCTTAATGCAAGAGCATCCTTTGCGCCTTATCTCATCGCCTGCTTATATGCATTCTACTGCATTATGAAGATCCGGCAGGAAAATGTCGCACCCCTGTCAAAGCTCTCACGCCGTCTTACATGCGCGGCATCGGCACTGGCCGCACTCTTTATCCTTCTTGCAAGCTACGGCATATGGCTTCACCCGACACTTCCGGATGTAAGAAGTTCACTCTTTGTCCGTCTGTATAAACTGATCCTGATATTCGTGATATTTGCGGGATCTTTCGTGTGTTCAAACAGCATACTCACATATGTATGCTTTTCGAAAAAAGCATTCTCTTTTTGCGGATCTCCGGCAAGAGACAAAGCACTCCGCTTCTTCCTGATCCCGTTTTGTATCATAGCGGTAATATATCTGACGGTCTGGTACTGCTGCTACTATCCCGGACTTATGTCGCTTGATTCTATGGATCAGATAGCGCAGATCTTTTCCGGAGAGTATTCAAACCATCAGCCTTTTTATCATACACTTCTGATAGGTGTATTCGTAAGAGCCGGTCTTGCACTCTTCGGTACGATGAATGCCGCGATCGCTTTGTACGTTATCGTACAGATACTGTTCATGGCGGCGACCTTCGCGTTCACCGTTTATAACCTTTCTAAGATGAGGCTTCCGCTTTCTGCGATTGTAATATCAACCTTATGGTACGCGGTCATGCCTTTTCATATCATGTTCTCGTTCACTGTCTGGAAGGACGTTTACTTCGGTGCATTCGTAACCCTGCTGATCGTATTCTTCATAAGGATAATGAACGGGATCGGAAACCGTATTGCAAACCTTGTGGGATTTTCGCTCTGCGGCCCCTTTATCTGTCTTCTTCGAAGCAACGGGCTGTTTGCATATGTGTTCATCCTGCTCGCGGTGATCCTTCTGGCAAGAGCGCACAAAGAACTGATCGTCATAATGGCGGTAACGATCGTTGCTGCATTCGTGTTAAAGCACAGCGTCCTTGCGGCATATAACGTCACACAGCCCGATACGGTCGAGTCCCTTTCGATCCCGCTCCAGCAGGTCGCAAGGGTCGTTTACGACGACGGTGTGATGACACCGGAAGATACCGAACTTCTTTCCAACATAATCGACGTTTCGGCGATCAAGGACAATTACGATCCGAACATATCCGATCCGATCAAGAACATGATCCGCGATTTCGGCAATCAGTCATTCCTTACGGAAAACATGGGAGAATACGCAGGTCTTTATGTTCGGACGTTTCTGAAGAATCCGATGACGTACATCGTCGCATGGGTCGACAGCACATGCGGTTACTGGAACAGCGGTTACAATTACTGGGTATGGTACTGGGATGTCGAGAGCAATTCCTTCGGGATATCGCGGCAGATCGCCTCACAAGGGGCTCTGCGTTTTATGGACGAGTATCTGTGGCTTTTCTATAACACCGGCATATTCGGGATATTTACGGCCATCGGACTGTTCGTCTGGATCGCCATGCTCGCTTTTGCAAAATGCATCGCAAACGGAAACCGTACCGGTATAATCTCCATGATACTGATATTTGCGATCTGGCTGTCGCTACTCATATCGTCGCCGGTATTCGCCGAATTCAGATATATGTACGCGCTGTTCTGCGCGCTGCCGATACTTCTTGCGGTGTCGGCCGACAGGAAGGAGGACCGATCATGAACATCACATGCAGCGGCTCATACGTCAAAGATCAGGAAGCACTCGACGTGATCTTCGACAAATACGGATACACTTCACCGTCCGCCGAACGCGAACTGATATGCCTCGCCCAGACCGGCAATACAGCTGCGCTAAAATCATATGCGGACCTTCTGTTCTACCGCAAGATCACTTGCCGCAACAACTACAGGAAGGCGTTCCCGCTCTATCTTAAGGCTGCGGATATAAGCTTTGAAAACGGCACGCTGAAAAGCGGAGGAAACGGAAATCCTCATGCCTTTTTCCCGATAGGATATTATCTGACTCACTACAAAACGGAGTCGGTATTAAAGAACTGTGAAACGATAGATGAGATAGATGAGATCCCTGCAGATGAGCGCAAAAAACTCGCGCTCGATCTTGCGACCGCATCGCTCGATTACTGCAAATCTCCCGCTGCGATCAACCTGATCGCAAGACTCAACGGCGATGACGATTACTTCGAGGAATCAGCGGAAGCGGGATACGTATATGCATGTAACAACCTCGCGGCAAGAGAAGCCGATCTTATCGTTGAGGGAGTTGACGACATCGACTCGCACATCAATCTGTTCATACACTATCTGACGATATCGGCCGACAGGCTTGAGCCATATGCAGCGAATCGTCTCGGGCTGTTCTACATGCTCGGCGAAGTGCGTTCATCTTCGGGCAAGACCGTCAACTTCAGGGAGTACATCAACATTCCTTTTGCCAAGAAGTATTTCCAGAAAGCGACCGTGTATCCGGATTCCAACAGTGCATGGGCGTATTTCAACCTGATCAAGTATTTCCACAAGGATTACGATGCCGATCTGGATCTTCTGAATGAGCACATGGATTGCATCAAGGAACTGAATCCGGCGGTGTACGACGTGGCGATAGAATTGTAGACAATTGATTTTCGGATATTAAGAAGACGCAGCGTTTCCCCTTATCTACTGCGTCCCCTCACATATCTCAACCCTCTGTACTTTGGCCCGGACCCCTTTCCGGGCTTATTATTTGGGATGAATTCATATTAATTTTCGATACGGATGTTTTGTTTATATCCTGAATCCGTAGTATCTGTACTGTTCGATCTTCTCCTGGTAATCGGCCAGTTTAATAAGCGATAAGAATACTCCGAACAATACTCCGACAAACACGACAACTCCGGTCTTTATGAGATCCGGCGATGCCATATGAGCCACGAGCGCACTTACGAAAACGAGTGCCGATATTTCGCACAGCCTCATCAAAAGGTCCACCGAATCCTGTTTGATCTTCGGTATCCTTGCCGGTGCGAATACAAGACTGATGAACGTCTTCTTGAAACCTCTGGCAACCTTTCTGCGGCGCCTGATCCTTCTTCTCTGCCCCTCACTCATGTTGTTTCCCCTTAAATAATTATTTTGCCAGGTCTTCTCTTAAACGGTCCCCGTCTACCTACATATCCCCTCGTAGGCCTTTGTGATGTAATTCTTTACTTCCCTGTCGCTTAGCTGAACACGATTTCCCGCGATCAGTGTCGCCATTCCGTGAACAAACATCCAGAACATCGTGAACAGTTCCTGTTTCCTCTCCTCGGATACTCTTCGTTCCCCTGTTATCCGTCCGAGGATCTTCGATCCCTCATCGCTTTTTAAGAATTCCCCTACCGTCTGTGTTCCGAAATCATCAACGGAAGCGATCAGTTCGAACAGGTTTCTCTCGCTTTTGGCAAACTCCACATATGAAAGAGCCAACCCCATATATGCGGGATTCCTGTTCTTCTTTGCCAGCATCTGTCCGAGAAAATACTCAATGCTCATGTAGAAAAGGTCTGTCCGAAGCTCTTCCATGTTCTCATATGACCTGAATATCGGCTGTGTAGAACAACCGAGCCGGTCAGCCAGCTTCCTTGCCGTAACCTCGGAAAATCCGTATTCTCTTGTCATCTCAAAAGCGGTATCCTCTATCCTCGCTTTCGAAACCTTCTCCTTTGGAGGCATCTCTTACCTTCCCGTGCACCGGACTTATGTATAACGATGTTATGTATCATTGTTACATATTGATGTTACATATCTACGTTACACATCTTTGTTACATAACAAGGTTATTTTATACCCTCATAAATGTTATGTCAACATCTTTTTGAACACTTTTTTTGATATTACGGCACAAAAAAAGACACGGCATAACGCTGTGTCTTATCCGCCAAATCTCTTCACCTGCGGCTCGTGTCAAAGCTATTCCTTCGAAAACACGCTCCCGCTCCTGTTCCGGCGTAACTGACGCTAGACTCGAAAAAACCTCGTCAAGCGCAGACGCCTTCACAAGGTTTTCTCAGAAATACTTTGCCACTCGCTTACTATGCGGCGAGCCGCAATAAAAAAAAATCAGTCTCTGCGGAAGATATCTCTCGTATAAACCTTCTCCTCCACATCCTTGAGCTTCTCATCAAACCTGTTTGCAATTATAACATCGGAGCGTTTCTTGAACTCGTCGAGATCATTGACAACGCTGCTTCCGAAGAATGTCGTTCCGTTCTCGAGCGTGGGCTCATATACGATGACCTTGGCACCTTTTGCCTTGATCCTCTTCATAACGCCCTGGATCGAACTCTGTCTGAAGTTATCGGAGTTGGTCTTCATCGCAAGACGGTATACACCGACCGTGACATCCGTTTCATGCTCCCTGTCGTACTGCGAGCTGTCGACGTAATCGTAATAGCCCGCCTTGGACAGTACCCTGTCGGCAATGAAATCTTTTCTCGTGCGGTTTGATTCAACGATCGCCTCAATGAGGTTCTCGGGAACGTCCGCGTAGTTTGCCAGGAGCTGTTTCGTATCTTTGGGAAGGCAGTAGCCACCGTATCCGAACGAAGGATTGTTGTACTGTGTTCCGATTCTCGGATCAAGGCAGACGCCCTCGATTATCGAGCGGCAGTCAAGGCCTTTTGATTCCGCATACGTATCAAGTTCATTAAAGAAGCTTACACGAAGCGCAAGGTACGTATTGGCAAATAGCTTAACCGCTTCCGACTCCGGCAATCCCATGATCAGAACGTCTATATCCTCTTTGATCGCACCTTCGCAAAGAAGATCCGCAAATCCCTTTGCTGCTGCAACAAGCTTCTCGTCGTTCTTATCGGTTCCGACTATTATCCTGCTCGGATAAAGATTATCGTAAAGCGCTCTCGATTCGCGAAGGAATTCGGGTGAGAACATGATCCTGTCGGTGTTGTATCTTGCCCTGAGCTTTGCCGTGTATCCTACGGGGATAGTCGACTTTATGACCATGTATGCATCTTTGTTATGTGCCATTACAAGCTCGACAACTTCCTCTATGTGATGTGTGTCAAAGAAGTTCTTGTTCGGGTCGTAGTTTGTCGGAACGCTTATAACAACATAATCCG
>JAEEJD010000123.1 GCA_016281675.1 Lachnospiraceae bacterium | reverse complement strand
GTGTACATGATAAGAAAACTGAAGATCAATTACTCATGGCAGATAGCACTCGGTGCGGGCATGATCGTCTGCTTTGTCGTACTTATCGTTACCGGTGCGGTGCTCGACGCCGATGTCGGTATCGGAGGAGCATTTGTCAGCATGGTCATTTCGACGATCATTGTTCTGATATTCCAATTCTTTATATTCAGTGTTGATTATTCAAGGGCCGAACACGTTCAGTTTGAGGATGACGAATATTATTATTACGTTAAGGCCATTCCCAAGATCACTGCCGAGGCCCCGGCCGGCAGAATGAGATCAAGAAGAGTTTCGCGCCGGGAAGAGCCGGATTATGATGACGAGGATGATTTCTAAATGTCTGAGCTTATTGAATCCATAACCTCATTTATAGAAAGATACGTTACCTGGCTGTCAATCCCGTCCATCAAGTGGACCGACATAGTCGAGGTTCTTATCATATCCGTACTTTTGTACAGGGTACTTGCGTGGATCAAAGAGTCAAAAGCGTGGTCACTTCTCAAGGGTATAGTTTTTATCCTTGTTTTTGTCATGGTTGCAGCGATGTTCTCGATGACAACGATACTGTGGATCGCGAAGAACATATTCGGAGTTGCCGTGACCGCAATGGTAGTCGTGTTCCAGCCGGAACTTCGTAAAGCACTCGAACAGCTCGGACGCCGTAAGGTGCTCTCATCCATCTTCCAGTTTGACAACAGGATAATAGGCGAGCGATTCTCTGATGAGACGATCAATGAGATCGCAAGAGGTTCTTTTGAGATGGGAAGGGCCAAGACGGGTGCGCTCATTGTCATCGCACAGAACGATCCTCTCACCGATTACGAGAACACGGGTATCATGCTGGATTCCGCTATTTCAAGCCAGCTTCTTATAAATATTTTCGAACACAACACTCCGCTCCATGACGGAGCCGTTATCGTGCAGGGTAACCGCCTTGTATCGGCAACATGTTACCTGCCTCTGTCGGAGAATATGGAACTGTCCAAGGAACTCGGAACGAGACACCGCGCAGGTGTCGGCATATCCGAAGTGACGGACTCTATGACCGTTATCGTTTCGGAAGAGACCGGAAGGGTTTCGGTTGCATACGAAGGAAAACTTACAAGAAACGTGGACATGGATGAACTCAAGGAAATGCTCAGAAGCATTCAGGGCAAGACCTACGAAGAGAAGAAATCATTCAGACTGTTTAAGAGAAAGGCCGACGCATGAAGAATCTGCTGACAAAAAACCTCGGCCTTAAGATAGTCTCCGTCCTCGGTGCTTTCGTCTTATGGCTAGTGGTCGTAAATGTTGACGATCCCGTTATAAGCAAGACATATACCGGAATACCGGTTGAAGTTACAAATGAGGATGTTCTGTCTTCGCAGGGAAAATGCTACGATATCCTCGGGGATTCGAACAGTATAAATGTCGTGGTTACGGCTCACAGGTCAGTCATTGACGGGATGAGCCGCGATTATATCAAAGCCACGGCGGATATGCGAATGCTCACATCGCTCGATACGATCCCTATAGAGGTTCGAAGCACAAGATTTTCCGACAGGATCGAATCGGTAACGACAAGGGAATCGAGTCTTAAGCTTAAGATAGAGAATATCGCCGAGAAGGAACTTCCGGTATCGATAGGGTATGAAGGCGAGCCCGCCGAAGGATATATCCTCGGAGGAGTGGAGAACGCTCTCTCGACGATCACCGTGAGCGGTCCCGAATCGGTAATCGCCCGGGTTACCAAGATAATGGCGGTTGCGGACATCAAAGGCATCAACCGTGATTTTTCGGCAACTGAACCTCTGTTTGCGCTTGACGAGAATAACGAAAGGATCGAAGATGACAGGATCAAACTGTCAAGGACTGTCACGGAGATCAAATACATCATCTATTCCACCAAGACGATCCCGATATCAAGCGGATACTCGGGTGAGCCGGCTGCCGGATTCGGAACTACCGGGTCTGTTCTGACGGATCCTTCGAGCGTTGTGATCGCGGGTAAGGGTGAGAACTATGACGACATGAACGTTATATACATCTCTCCCGATGAGGTGTCGGTCGAGGGTGCTTCGACAGACGTGGAAAAGACGGTAAGCATTGCCAATTACCTGCCCACGGGCGTGATCTTTGCATCACCGGATGTCGTGACGGATGTAAAGGTTACGGTTGGTATTGCACAGAATCAGCACAAAGTGATCGATGTGCCGCTGTCCAATATTACGATCGACAACGTTCCGGACGGATATGTTGCCAACATAGTGGACATCGGATCGACATTATCCGTGGAAATACAAGGTATAGGCGATGAGTTCGACAGATACAGCGGTGATCTTGCGATCGGTAGCATAGATGCGACGTCTCTTGTTCCCAGAGGCGGACATGAGGCGGGTGTGGTACCTACGGGCGAGTGCGACGGAACGGTTGCTTTCGACTTCCCTACAGGTGTGTCGCAGTCGGCTCCGGTTACGCTCATGGTCGTTGTGGACCGTGTGGGCGGCGGGGAAGATTCCGCAGATGTGATGCCGACGGCGGGGGCTGCCATAGCAGAGTAGCACCTTGTGGCATCAGTCGAAATATGGTATAATACTTCTTTGGGGGAAGGATATTGACGAAGATTGGAGGAAGTTGCTCTTATGGTTAGTCAGAGGGTCGTTATCAAGAACCCTACGGGCCTGCATTTAAGACCGGCCGGAATACTGTGCAAGGAAGCGATGAAGTACAAATCGCTGATCACGTTTTCCTTCCGGGAGAGCACCGCAAATGCCAAGAGTGTTTTAAGTGTACTTGGCGCCTGTGTAAAGTGCGGTGATGAAATAGAGTTCGTATGTGAAGGCGACGATGAGTCGGAAGCGCTCCAGGCATTGATCAATGCCGTGGACAGCGGATTGGGTGAATAAAACGAGTATAGCAAAAAGCTCCGTGAGAACGGAGCTTTTTT
>JAEEJD010000122.1 GCA_016281675.1 Lachnospiraceae bacterium | reverse complement strand
TCGGCTATCTCCATAGTCTCCGCATCCGTTACGCGAAGGCCGTTGACAAACTCGCTCTTCTTGCCGACCTTACCTATCCACGCCGAGATCTCCTTACCGCCGCCGTGCACGACGATCGGCTTGAATCCGACAAGCTTTAACAGCGTCACGTCCTTTATGACATTCTTCTTCAGTTCCTCATCGGCCATTGCACTTCCGCCGTACTTTACGACGATGACTTTTCTGTTGAACTGCTGAATGTACGGAAGTGCCTCGATGAGCACCTCAGCCTTCTGAAGGTATTTCTCCTTATATATCTCTTCCATTCCTCTTTCCGTGTCCTTTCTTCAGGTCATGAGAGCCACGCCATTTAGAGTCCACTTCGTGGAGGCGCGGCCTACGTGATGCAAAGTTTTCATAGAAATCTTTACACCACCTGTTATGAACGGTAATCAGCATTTATCTTAACATAATCGAACGTAAGATCACATCCCCATGCGGTAGCTTCGCACGATCCGGCATTCATGTCAACAACGACCGTGATCTCGTCCTCCGACAGGATCTTTGTGGCCTCATCCTCGGAATATGCCGCTTTAAGGCCGTTTTCAAACACCCTTATCGAGCCTGCACGGCTGACGTAATCAAGCGATACCTTATCGGGATCAAAGTCCGCTCCCGAATACCCGAGTGCGCACAGGAACCTTCCGAAGTTCGAATCGTGTCCGAAGATCGCAGCCTTGCAAAGAGATGATGAAGCTACGGATCTTGCCAGAAGCTTAGCATTCTCCTTTGTATCCGCATTTGTGACCTTGACCTCAAAGAGCGCATTCGCACCTTCTCCGTCTTTTGCCATATGTTTTGCGAGATATTCGTCAACGTAGTGAAGTGCCGCCAGAAACGTATCAAAATCATCGCCTTCGCAGTCGATGACGGGATTTTCGGCGCAGCCGTTTGCAAGCACAAGATATGTGTCGTTTGTTGAAGTGTCGCCGTCGACCGTGATCATGTTGAACGTGTCGGGAATGTCGGCATGAACAGCCGCCGAAAGCATCTCCTTTGTTATCGCACAGTCCGTACATATGTATGCGAGCATCGTGCACATATTGGGATGGATCATTCCGCTTCCTTTGCTCATTCCTCCGATCGTGACACACTTGCCGCCGATCATAACCTGCACTGCGATCTCCTTCGGGACCGTATCGGTTGTCATTATCGCCGATTCCGCATCGGCCGCCGCCTGCCTCGTATCCGACAGGCTCTTTGCCAAAGCCTCGACTCCCGCCTTGATCTTATCCGTCGGTATCTGCTCGCCGATGACTCCGGTCGATCCGACAAGAACCGAATTCGCAGGGATCGAAAGCGCATCCGAAGCAGCCTGTGCCGTCACTCGGCATATGTTCATTCCGGGCTCACCCGTAGCTGCATTGGCTATTCCCGAGTTAACGACTACAGCATGAACATACGGTGAATTCGCGACTATATCCATGTCGTATTTAACGGGTGCGGCTTTGACTACATTTGAAGTGAACATGCCCGCGACCGTTGCGGGGGATTCGGACAATATCATTGCCATGTCCTTCCTGTTCGTATATTTGATGCCCGCTGCGACTCCCGCTGCCTTGTATCCCTTTGCGGTAGTAACGCCGCCGTCTATTACCTTTATATCGAGATCTTTCATGATCTTTACCTCTTTTCTCTACTTATTGAAATTAACGATGTTCTCGCTGTTTAAGACAAAATCATAATAGTTCAGGTCCTGTCGTCTTGTCCAGCCTATCGTGTTCCAGAATGCGTTTCCTATATCGTTTGCGGTAAAGGCGATGAGGCTTACTTTGCTGATCTCCTCTTTCTTAAGTGCGTTCATGCAAAAAACTACCATCGCTTTACCGATTCCTCTTCGTCTGTGATCGGGATGAACACACACGTGGTACAGGCATCCTCGTCTGCCGTCATGTCCGCACAGTATCGCTCCGACTATCTTTCCGTCTTCGACGGCCACAACACTCGTGTCGGGGTTTCTTCTTATAAAACGTTGCACGCCTTCCCTCGAGTCGTCGACCGATCTGATAGCAAAGCCCTTTATCGTCATCCACAGTGCGTGAACTTCTTCGTAATCTTCGATTGTCATTACTCTAATTTGCATATTATTCATCTTTTCTGCATATTATGCATGCATTTGTGTATATTATTCATTTTTATATTCTATATGATTTTTGCGTATTGTCAACTGTTTTCTGAAATATTCTGCTTTTTTATATCAGATAGGTGTTGCATTTTATACATTTTTGTTATATATTATGTTGCGAATCGAATAAACTGTTTATCCAAAGGAGCAAAACAATGAAAGAAAAAGTAATACTTGCATATTCCGGAGGTCTTGATACAACGGCCATCATACCGTGGCTCAAAGAGAACTACGATTACGAAGTTATATGCTGCTGTATCGACTGCGGACAGGAAAGCGAACTCGACGGTCTTGATGAGCGTGCCAAGGCAAGCGGAGCGACAAAGCTCTATATCGAAGACGTCGTCGACGAATTCTGTGACGATTATATCGTACCCTGTGTTCAGGGATGCGCGGTATATGAGAATAAGTACCTTCTCGGAACATCCATGGCAAGACCCGTTATCGCAAAGCGTCTTGTTGAGATCGCCCGGAAGGAGGGGGCCGCGGCCATCTGCCACGGAGCGACCGGAAAAGGAAACGATCAGATTCGTTTTGAGCTTGCCATAAAGGCTCTCGCACCCGACCTTAAGATCATCGCCGCATGGCGTGATGACAAGTGGACCCTTGATTCCAGGGAATCGGAGATCGAGTACTGCAAGGCTCACGGCATTCATCTTCCTTTCTCGGCCGACAACAGCTACAGCCGCGACCGTAATCTGTGGCACATCAGTCACGAAGGTCTCGAACTTGAAGACCCCGCAAACGAGCCGAATTATGACCATCTTCTCGTTCTCGGATGCACTCCCGAAAAGGCACCCGACGAAGGCGAATACGTTACAATGACTTTCGAAGCAGGTGTTCCCGTAAGCATCAACGGCAAGAAAATGAAAGTCTCGGATATCATCCGCGAGCTCAATAAGCTCGGCGGGAAGCACGGTATCGGCATCGTCGACATCGTGGAGAACAGGGTTGTCGGTATGAAGTCACGCGGCGTTTACGAGACACCCGGCGGAACGATCCTTATGGAAGCACATCAGCAGCTTGAAGAGCTGATCCTTGACCGTGACACATATGCCATGAAGAAAGACATGGGCAACAAGCTAGCACAGATCGTATACGAAGGAAAGTGGTTCACCCCTCTTCGCGAAGCGGTATGCGCTTTCATAAAGAGCACTCAGCATTATGTAACCGGTGAGGTTAAGTTCAAGCTCTATAAAGGAAACATCATCAAAGCCGGAACGACATCACCGTATTCGCTCTACAATGAGAGCATCGCAAGTTTCAAGACCGGAGATCTTTACGATCACCACGATGCTACCGGATTCATCAACCTCTTCGGCCTCTCATGCAAGGTCCGCGCAATGAAAATGCAGGAAGCCGGAAAGAAAAACTGATTTCTTATGATAGTTCTGTCTTATATCGCCGTTTATCTGGCGGTCATCAATCTGGCGGGTTTTCTCTCCATGGCTCTTGACAAGAAGAAGGCCCGCCGGAATAAATGGCGCATTCCCGAGGCCACCCTTTTCCTGTTTGCGATATTCGGAGGAAGCCTGGGGTGTCTTCTCGGAATGCGTGTATTTCACCACAAAACACAGAAACCGAAATTCTACATCGGGATCCCGATAATCCTCGGGGTTCAGCTTGTTGTGCTGGCGTACTTCGCCTTTCTGGCACCGTTGGAATTTCGTATACTGTGATCACTCCCCCTTCGGGGAAAATCACGGAGATTCAAAATGACGATCTACATCGCAATATGCGACAACAACATTGCAGACCGCAAACAACTGGAGCGCCTTCTGGAGCGTGAAAAAGACAGGCGCCTCAAAGAAAACAACGATGTATTATATATAGATTCATTCGGCAGCGAAGAAGCCCTGATGTCAACGCCCGTAAAATACGATATCTTTTTCATAGATATCACGGAAGGCGCCGATAACGGCATGGAGATTGCCAAGAAGCTGCGTCAGCGCGGAATAATCGCTCCGATCGTTCTGTGTGAATCGACGATAAGCTATACCTCGTATGTAAATGCTCCGGAGGAGCTCATATATATTGAAAAGCCTATCAACAAAGGACAGGTGAGCCATCTGGTTGATGTGGCACTTGACTGGTGCGGCCGCAAGATCCCCCTTGTCGAGATCAAATGTCAGAGCGAGACACGGTTTATCAGATACGACGAACTGATACGCGCAATTCCGATCGACAAATTCTACGCAAGACTCTGTCTTACCGGAGGCGAATTCCTTGACATGACCGATTCGGTGGATTCTCTTGAGCGTCAATGCGACATATACGGATGCTTTATCAGATGCAAAAAAGACCTCGTCAACATCTACCATATAGAAAACGCGACGGCAAAGGGATTTCGTCTGTCAAACGGAGATCTGGTAACATACTCCGTAAGGCAGCGCGGGAAAATAATAAAGACCATGGCTGACAATCTTCGTTACCTAAGAACCCATTAACGCCGCCGCCTCTTCTTCACACGTTTTATAAGCGTCTTTTACACGCCTTATCATATTCGACATATCCGACATGTTCCGCTTTATCCGGGACAGATTCTCGCATATGTTCTCAAGCGCCTTTTCGGCGTACAGCTTCGATGTTATCGTAAATGCCATATTCTTCCGCAAAGACTCAACGGCGACGATAACGTTTCCGACCATTACGCTCCCGTTTTCCATTGTTTCGGCTGCGGTATCGCATCCTCCCGGATCGAAATATGTATTAAACGATGCGGGGGGTATATCATCTGTTTCATTTTGCGCAGCAGCCGCAAGCTTTTCGGCAATCGAGGCAGCCGCAAGACCGAGTGTCGGCGCCACACACTCCTCGGCAAGTCTGTCCGGCGGTGTTGTAAGAGCCAATGAAACGGCTGTTCCCGCTATCGTTTTGAAGTTTTCCTTATCGGTTTCGTCTCCCTTCGAGATCAGGCGGCACAGACCGTCGGTAAGAAATCCGAGACCCTTTGCCACAGCGCCCTGCGAGCGCAGCGTAACAAAGTTTCCGTCCTCATCGAATTCGTTTTCCGTCAAAAGGCTTACCGGCGAATGAGCGGCCGCGGCGGAGCTGTCGTTTAACACAAACAGACACGTTCCGGCTATAGATGTAAGAAGGATGTTCACGAAATCGTTATATGCGCAAACAGATGTTATTTTATTTGAGGCGGCGCTTATCCTTTCGGGATCCTTAATTAGAAAGTCATCACCGAACCCCTGACCGTCATATGATACACACTCCGTTATCCGCTCGGTCTGGCTTGCGGTCACGAACTGGGCAAGATTGCCGCCCTTTGAATGTCCGGTGACCACTATGTCTTTGTATATCCCGCACTCG
>JAEEJD010000014.1 GCA_016281675.1 Lachnospiraceae bacterium | reverse complement strand
ACGATACCGGTCTGTCCGTTATCGTGAATATCGCAGTTCCTGACGATGTGTGACCCGATCGTATCCCTGCTCCATCCGTCAAGCTGCGCTATGAGAGTACAGTCCCTCTGTGTCTGCGCACCGTCCTTGAACTTATAGTGCATCCACTTGTTGTCGTTGTTCTGCTGTTTGTATTTACCAAGCGATATACCGCAGCATTTACTCTCCGAGATATCGCAGTCTTCTATTATCCAGCCTTTTGACCAGTGAGGACCTATCATTCCTTCCTGAAGTGCCGTCGGCGGAGCCCACTGGGTCGCGGCCTTTGTTACCGTAAAGCCCGAAAGCGTGATGTAGTTTACATGCTCTGCAGAAGGCCAGAAACAATGAGCTCTGACACTTATCTCGACGCATTCTTTATTCGGATCGGCGCCGCTGAAGTTTGCGTATATAACGGTCTCGTCCTTATCGTTATCCTGCTCGGTATACCACGTATGGAGCGTAAAATCACGATCCCAGGATGAATCGTAATAATCCGGTTTTGTGACCTTTTCGAGGCTTTCCTTCTCGTAAAGTGATTTTCCGTTAAGGAATACATCACCCCTGTGCATCGGCACGGTTATGTTGAGCCAGTCTCCCTCGACAAACGATGTATATGGATTGAACGATCCGAAATAAGAATTAGGAACGGTAAGCTTCCAAACATCACCTTCGAAGCGCTCCCAGTTTTTGAATTCGTCGGCACCCGTGATCACGGCTTTGCGATTTTCCGCGCAGCGGTATGTGATCCTTTCTTTCTCGGTACCGGCATTTAACGGATCGACATCCTCCCTGTAAATACCCGGGAGTACAACTACCTCGTCGCCCCGTTTTGCGATCTTGGCCGCATCGTTAATCTTACGAAACGGCTTATCTTTGCTGCCGTTGCCGCCAAACTTTGCATTACAGTCAACATACAGGATCATCTCATGCCCTCGCTTTCGTTAACGTTCTGACAAACCCGTTCGGGGTACACAGGATAATTCTAATATAAATCAGGCAAAAAATATACAAAAAAAACGCCCTGCCGAATCCCCTTACGGCAAGGCGTTCATGAGTTGTATTTACCTGTCATACTCTGGTTTCGAAGAAGCAGCCCATCTGGCCGAATTCTTCTTTGACCTCCTTCTCCAGTACATCTTTGAATGCTGATTTTTTCTTGCTTTTCTCGTCCTTTTTCCTGTCTTTGTTACGGCGAAGTTCCTTGAACGGCATCACCTGCGATACCGCCGGGATATCAGCCTGCCTGGTCGGAGGCGGGAGAGCATATTCGGTTGCTACCATAATATTGAACATTTTATCACCTCCGTGTGAAATCCAATACTATCACCTTCCTACACTCTATATATCGGCATGTTATGTAAATTAATTAATCTATTGTCGCATTTTTTAGCGTGCAGTACCTGTTTTCACCTTCCATATAAGTGTCAAACGTTCCCACAACGCATATTTCGCCCCCTTCTTCGGGGTAATCATCCGGATATTTGTATTCCTCCGTTGCTTCGAATTCTATTCCCTGCGCACAACATGCCGTGGCATCCTGTATGACGCAAGCATAATAATCCTTTCCCGTTGTATCGTCGTGAAGCGGAACAAACATTCCGTCCATTTTCACTGTTTTGCCGATGTAGTTTTCGGGAGTGACCATCATATTATAGACTTCTGCATATACCATTGTGCTTGAAAGTGCAGTCAGATCAACATCGATACCGTTGTCATCAACCGGAATGTTCACTTCGGGCTCATTCACTTCGGGTTCGTTGACTTCAGGAATGTTCACTTCGGGACTGCTCACTTCAGGTTCATTCGAATTCCTTGCAGTCGTATCCTCATTATTTTTGCAGCCGTAAACGAATATAAGTGAGGCTGCACATACAATAAGGCAGATCGTTTTCCCTGTTCTCATCTTCGGGCCCCTCCGATCATCGTCCCTATGATCCAGCATACCCCGAACAAAACAATATCGGCGGCAACTATAGTTGACCCGACGGGGGTACCGGCAAGGATCGATATGACGATCCCGAGAAATGCGCAAATAACCGATAATACGGCCGAACATATCGTGACGGACCTGAAATCCCTGAACACTCTCATCGCGGACAGCGCCGGAAAGATAACGAGTGCGGATATCAGAAGCGAGCCGACAAGATTCATTGCAAGTACGATTATCACAGCCGTTACAACAGCGATCATCAGATTATACCGCTTTGCATTTGTGCCCGCTGCCAACGAAAAATCCTCATCAAATGTCACCGCGAATATTCTGTTATAAAACAGGACGAAGATCGTAACTACCGCTAACGAAAGGATCGCACACAGCCACACTTCTCTCTGTGTCAATGTCAGTATGGATGTTGAGCCGAAAAGCGTGCTGCATACATCACCCGACAGATTGGATGATGTCGAGAATATATTCATGATAAGGTATCCGACCGCAAGAGAGCCGACGGAGATCATCGCTATAGCCGCATCTCCTTTGATCCTGGTGTCCTGTCCCGTGCGAAGGAGCAAGACCGCACATATCACGGTAACCGGCAGTACGAGAAGCATATTGTCGGTCAGATTGAATACCGCGGCTACAGCCATCGCTCCGAACGCAACATGCGACAACCCGTCCCCGATATATGAGAATCGCTTAAGAACAAGAGTCACTCCGAGAAGCGATGAACACAGTGCTATGAGTATACCCACTATCAGAGCATAGCGGACAAACGGGTACTGAAGATAAAGCGTCAGTTTTCCGATCATTTTGCTTCACCGCCTTCCTGAAGCATAAGGAAATATCTTCCTTCTTTGCTTTCCAGATATTCGTCCTTCGTGCCGAAGAAAATCCCTTCCCCGATATGCAGAACACGGTTGGCATATCTTGCGGCAGCAGCGATATCATGTGATATCATTATGATGGTTATCCCTTCCCGATTCAGGTCTTCGATAAGTTCATACATCAGTGAGGTTCCGTTGGGATCAAGACCGGCAACCGGTTCATCAAGCAGAAGTACTTTCCGGGTCGCACACAAAGCCCTCGCAAGCAGCACTCGCTGCTGCTGACCTCCCGACAGTTCTCTGTAGCACCTGGCGGCAAGCGCGGTTATTCCCATGCGCTCCATGTTTTCATCGGCGAGTTCCTTTTCTTTTCGTCCGTAAAAAGGTCTCATCCCCAGATATCCCTGACATCCGGAGATCACTATCTCACGCACCGAGGCGGGAAAATCCCTCTGTATAACCGTCTGCTGCGGCAAATAACCTATCTCGTTGGCCTTCAGACCGTCACCGAACTCTATTTTACCTCCGAGCGGTTCCCGCAAATGCAGGAGCGTTTTCATCAGCGTGGTCTTACCCGAGCCGTTTTCGCCGACGATACACAGATAATCACCGGAATCTACCGTAAAATTCAACCCGTTAACGATCACCTGCGAATCATATCCGAGCGACAGATCCGATACGGTGATGAGAGCCATAACGTTTCCTCCTTACTTAAGCGCCTCTTCAAGAACAGACAGATCATTCTCCATTACGGAGAGATATGTCGTCCCGTTTTCTATATCTTTTGCTGTAGTAGACTGCATTGAATCCATCGTCAGTATCTTCTGATCCTTTGTAGCAGTATTGGCTACTATAGTCTCGGCTATCCTGTGATCCGCTCCTTCGATAGTCATAACTGCCGGAAGCGATAATTCGTCTACCTTTCCCGCCAGAAACGAGATCGTCTCGAAACTGGCCTCTGTTTCAGCCGAACATCCGACAAATGCCGCATAATACGTCAGGCCGTAATCATCGGTAAGATAACGGAACGGAAAACGATCTCCGAAAAGGATCGTTTTAATCGGTGCAGCGGTAACCGCTTCCGTATACCTTTTATCGAGCGCGTTCAGCTTCTCAATATAAGAAGCGGCATTGTCACCGTATTCTTTTGCATGATCCGGATCAATACCCTCTAATGCCTTTGCTATTGCGTCCGTGACTACTGCCGCGTTCCGAAGAGACAGCCAAACATGTTCGTCATATTCCGGACCCTCTTCCTCGTGCTCGTGTTCTTCCTCTTCTTCCTCCTGCATTCCCTCTACGGTCTCCTCTTCCTTAACCGAAGACCCCAGTACATCCAGAAGGTCGATCACGACCATGTCTTTATTAACAGCTTCCTTAAGGGCATCCTCCACCCATTCATCCGACTCTCCGCCGACATAAATAAACAGATCGCATGTTGATATCTTCATGATATCTTCGGCAGTGGGCTGGTAACTGTGAAGGTCCACTCCGTTATCAAGAAGCATGGTAACGTCAGCCTGTTCGCTCCCCAGAATGTTCATAACCCAGTCATATTCCGGGAAAATGGTAGTTACAATCTTAACCTTTCCTGCGCCTTGCGCGGCGGTATCCGCTGCGGCATTTTGGCAAGCCGAAAGAGTGACGGTCATGGCAACGGCAATGATCGTGGCAATACATTTTTTCATAACAGAACTCCTCTCATCCTTTTATTCGGAAACACTGCTTTCCATGCACCGCTCACATAATCCGTAGAAAACAGTACGTATCGGATCCATGCTGAAGTGGTGTTCGGCATACAGATGTCCCTTTATCTCTTCGAGTTCCTCACAATTGAAGTGGATCAGCTTACCGCATTTTTCGCATTTTCCGTGAAAACATATCTCACCTTCATCATGCACATGCTGTCCCGCATATTCAAAGCAAGCAGGGCTGTTCGGATCGACCGTATACTTACTCAGCAAGCCTTCATCAACAAGGCTTTCAAGCTGGCGGTATACGGTTGCTTGTCCGATCGAAGCACCCTGCTTTTTAAAATACTCATAAACATCACTCGCCGTAATATGGACTCCGGGTACGGATTCCAGATACTCGAGCAATATCTGCCTCTGTTTTGTCTTGTACTTTGAACGCGAATTCATTTTTCACCTCTTGCAATATGAGAACCGTTCTCAATTATATTCGCGTCCTTTATCTGTGTCAAGCAATTTGATAATGGTTTTCAAATTCACTCTTTTGATCTTCTCTTCTCGTAATCATCTATTGCCGATTTGATCGCCTCCTCGGCAAGAACCGAGCAGTGCATCTTATAATCGGGAAGACCGTCGAGAGCCTCGGCCACGGCTTTGTTGGTAAGTTTTAAAGCTTCACTGACCGGCTTCCCTTTTATGAGTTCCGTTGCCATGGAGCTTGACGCTATCGCGCTCCCGCATCCGAATGTCTCGAACTTCACATCACTGATCACGTCGTCGTCGATCTTCAGATACATCTTCATGATGTCGCCGCATTTTGCGTTTCCCACTTCTCCTACACCGTCGGCATCCTCGATAACCCCAACGTTTCGCGGATTACGAAAATGTTCCATTACCTTTTCACTGTACAGAGCCATTGTATTATCTCCTTCCCTTAATACCCGTTATCACAACAAATGTTCCTTTACTCCCGCTTCAAGATCTCTCCATATCGGCGAGAAACTTCTTAAATACTCCACCACTTCCTTAACCGATGTGATCATCGTATCGATGTCTTCGTCGGATGTGTCCTCGTCTATCGTCAGGCGAAGCGAACCGTGAGCCACATCATGAACCCTTCCTATAGCGAGAAGCACATGGCTCGGATCAAGCGAACCGGATGTGCATGCGGATCCTGATGAAGCCTGTATACCCTTATCGTCAAGAAGAAGCAGCAACGATTCTCCTTCAATACCTTCAAAGCAGAAATT
>JAEEJD010000013.1 GCA_016281675.1 Lachnospiraceae bacterium | reverse complement strand
CTCGTGACAAGCAGCGAATCGAATTCGGTCCCTTCCCTGTACAGGCTGACGAGTTCATATATCATGGTCAGGTAATATGTGACCTGGCACAGTGTAACGAGCGAATGTAATCCCGTCATCGTGTACAAAAGCATGACAACGGAAATGACGATCGCAAGATCGTATGTACTTGTCGTGTGTGATCCGTAGAAGAAGAATGTCATCATCATGAGAAGCGAGATGATCCACATGCGAAGACTGTCCTGGGCGATCTGTTTAAGGTGCATATACCATGAGGAGATGACACCTGCCATAATGAGAAAAACAGCCCATCTTTCCCATCCCATTATGATCGTCTCTCCGATCAGGATGACCGAAAAGATCGTATACGAAAGGATCATCATCATATGTGATGACATAAGAAGTTCGTTATTGCCGTTATCGCCCTGTTGTGCCATTTAATGCTCCCTTAACTGGTAATCCTTGTCTTCGTCGATTATGTTCACCATTATGTCGGCAAACTTCGGATCAAACTGTGTACCGCGACACCTGATTATCTCCGCCCTTACCTCGTCCTGCGGAAGTGTGTCACGGTAACTGCGGTGACTCGTCATAGCGTCATACGCATCGGCAACCGCGATTATCCTTGCGACTTCCGGAATTGCATCGCCCTTGAGCCCGTCCGGATACCCCGTGCCGTCGTATCTTTCGTGATGCCATCTCGCACCGTTTGACAGATTCGGCATCTCCTTTATCGTCTCAAGGATCTGCGTACCAATTACCGGGTGCTTCTTGATGACGTCGTATTCCTCATCCGTAAGCTTCGCATTCTTGTTTATGATCGCATCGGGTATGCCTATCTTGCCGACATCATGCAGAAGACCTATGATGTAGATCTCATTCTGGGCATCCTCGTCATACCCGTATCTCGCAGCTATCTCTTTCGAATACTCGGCCACGCGGCTGGAGTGACCGTTAGTGTATTTGTCTTTGGCGTCTATCGCAAACGCAAGCGATTTGATGATATGGATACTGAGCTGCTCAACTTCCTCGGTCTTCTTCTCTACTTCCTGATTTAGGTGATTTTTAAGAAGACTCAGTTGAAGAATATTGTTGATGCGGATATAAAGCTGCTCCGCGGATATCGGCATCCGGATAAAATCATCCACCCCGAGTTCCAGACCTCTTTGTTCACACTCGTCGTCTTTCATGGTGAACATTACCGGGATCCTTCGGATCGCTCCTCCCATCTTTCTGATCCCGATGACTATATCGGTACCGGGCATATCCCTCATGTCGGCTTTGATCAGTATAAGATCCGGCTTGTTGTCGTTAAGGTATGAGAGAAGCTCGCCTCCGGTTGCAAGTCCCGTGACATCGAAGCCTTTTTTTCTGATCGTTGTGCATATGAACTCACGCTCCGACGGATCATCATTTGCGACAACGATATGCGTGTCTCCGCCGGGTCTGTCGGCGGCACTTTCATGCATTTCGGAATCGGTACTCTCTGTTTCAACCGACAGCTCCACAAGTCCCGAATACTCGTTATTCTTCCATGAATGTATTACTCTTTCGGTAACACGTCCGACGTTGTAGTCGCTTATCTCCGGCAGCATCAGGAAGAAATGATTATCTCCTATCTGCATCATGATATCGCTGTTTCTAAGCGATTCCTGAAGCAGCTCCCTGAGGCTTATCATGATCTTCTCTTTTTCAGACTGTGACAGGTCCTTCGGTATGAACCTTGCGGTAAAGAGCATCTTGTAAGCCGTTCCGCGATATCTGTCCATGTAACGGATCATATATCTGTAAACATTTCCGAAAGCTTCCTTACCCATCCACATGGCATTCTGCGGAATGTTTCTCTCCTCGAGTATTGTGGTGAGCATTGCCAGGTTGATATCGGTCGGGATCGCTGATTCGGCATCTTCATCATGATAGAGCGAATATCCGTGCTTTCCGTTGTTCTTGATAGTATACAGAGCTCTGTCGGCCAGGCGGAACAGTTCATTGAACTCAGTTCCCTGTTCCGGAATGAAGACCGCACCGATCGAAGCGCCGAGCGGGATACTCATATCCTCGCCCATCATCTGACGAGCCTCTGTCGAAAGATTCTTGTTGATAGCCTCGGAAAACTTCGCGATATCTTTTTCCGAATGCAAATTGTCGGCAAATATCAGGAACTCGTCTCCGCCGATCCTTCCGAATATTGCCGGGAAGTTCATGTTATCCCTGAGTATCTGCGAGAACTTTGCGAGAACACGGTCTCCCATATCATGACCGTATATGTCGTTAACAAGTTTGAACGAATCAAGGTCGACGATCATCAGCGTTCCGACTTTCGTACCGCAGATCGCTCCTATCTGTTCGTTGGCATTGTATTTGTTAAGAAAGCCCGTAAGCTTGTCTATCGTGGCTTCTTCTTCGAACTTGAGCATCCGTCCGCGAGTGCTTATTATATTCTCAACGCGGCGCACCAGCACGTCCGGATCGAAAGGCTTCCTGATATAGTCGGAAACACCCATCTCAAAGCCTTTGCTCTCGTTTGTCTTATCCTCGTCCGCAGTGAGCATGACAACGGGGGTCTGAGGTACTCCTTTTTTCTCTTCGAGTTCACGCAGACATCGGTACGTCTCGAATCCGTCCATCTCCGGCATGTTGATGTCAAGCAGGATCAACTCCGGGAATCCGTGTTCTTCGACATACTCCAAAAGCGCCTTTCCGCTTTTTACCGCGGTAACGCGCATATTGTTCTTCGACAGGATCTGTCCGGCCATCTTAAGGTTTGTAACATCATCATCAACAACGATAATCCAGCAAGCCATAAGTCTCTCCTTTTCCGCATTTGTAACCATTATATCACATTGTGAGTTTTTGTCTTTATGATTTTGTCAACAATCAGTCTGAATACAAGAGAAGATATGTACGCACATATAAAACTTGCGGGGACGGTGGCGAAGAACCACCAGAACGCCTCCACCGGTCCGTTTACATAGCGTTTCAGATATCCGTATATGATCGCATCATACGCTCCGGCAAACAGATATATCTCAAATGAAACTCTGCTTATCGAAGATGTAACGGCACGAACCGCCCTGTTTCCGATATCGATATCATAAAGCAGTAAGAATATGCATATCGTGCAGACCGATATGAAGAACGTACCGTATGTCCCATCTGCGGTCTGTATCAGATTCCAATCAAACACTCCGGTCGACGTAAAGTTCACACTTATGAACGCTTCAAGCATAACCGTTACAATAAGGATCAACGCAAGAAGCACACGATTCACTCTCCATTTCCTGTCTCTGACCGCTATTCCGAGAAAATAGAAAAGCACCGGATAAACACCGATAAAATAAGACGGCCCTATGTACTTAAATACAGGATAGACGGTACACAGAAAGCCGAGCGTTATCAGCAGGATATTCTGCTCTTTTTCATCAAGTGCATACCACGCCTTGTTCAAAAACGGGATCAGAAGGAACACACACAGATACAGACCCATATACCAGGCGATCTGATAATTCCCGAGGTTCTGCAATATTTCTTTTACCCCGTATATCTTGCCATACAGGTGATTATACAGGATCATCTTTCCGACGGAGATAAAGACATACGAGACCACAAGCGGAACGAGTGCCATATAGTGATCTCGTGTTGCTTTCTTGTTCTTCTTAAAATAACCCGTCAGCATGAAAAAAAGCGGGACCGCCGTTACGAACAGCCATCTGCACGCTGTCATAACGAACATCTTCGCACCGTCCGTCGGGGCGTCATAATAACCCATATTAAGATAGAAATGCGCACCGACAACGAACAGACAGGCAAGGCTCCTTATAAGGTCGGGACCGCTTTGGCGTGTTTGATCTTTACTCATAAATCACAGTTTCTCCTTGCCGGATCTTGATGCGAAAAAATCCGAAAGTTTATTCAGCAGCGTATCCTTGTCGATGGTCTTGAGAAGATAATCCACAGGGCTTAATCCCACAACGGACAGAACGCTTTCCTTCTCTCCGTGGCCGGTCAGGAACATAACGGGAATCTCCTCCGTCTGTGCATCGTTCTTGAGCATTGATAGCACCTGCGGACCGTTTGCGATAGGCATCTCATAATCGAGAAGGATCAGGTCGGCTTTGTTCTTGGCAAGATAGGAAATGGCCTGTACTCCGTTCGATGCCATTCCGACATGATAGCTTCCTTTCAGCCATTCGAACACAGTCCTCATGTAAGTGATATCGTCATCCACTATGAGTACCGTTTTCTTTCTCTTCTCTCCGGTATTCTCGTCAAGATAACCGCATACGCTCTTAACGAGCCCGTCGATATCAACGGGACGCTTCATCCACTCCGTGATAAGCTGCTCGGACACGATCTGCTTGACGCTCTCGTACTGTTCCTCATCACCGATAAGTATCAGCCCCGCTTCCTTTTCGACAACGGAATCTTTCAGATAGACGAGTGTTTCCGGCATATCTTCAAGTTCCTCTGTCATGAACAGTATGAACAGTTCGGCACTGTCCTTGATCTTTTCCATTTCTTTTATCTTTGCGTGAGCAAACACCGACGCCACTCCCACTCCGTCGAGTTTTGTGATTATACTCTTTGCGAGGAAGCTGTCGGTCGCACTCACTATCACGACCCTTCCGGTCTCATTCGGGTTATCCATATTTTCCTCCGTTTTCTTATACGTTAAGCGCCCTTTCGGCCGTCGCAATTATGCCGTCCCAGTCGAGCTGCGCCAACAGTTTTTCTATTTCGCCGATATTCTTCCTGTCTTCCGGTGCAAGATTTATCGAGGACAGATCTTTTAACATGTCATCCATCAGGCCGTAATCCATGCTTCCGGCGATCTCCGTTATCGTCCGGTAAGCCTCCTTTACGGTACTCTCATCCGCATCGGCAAGATCGTCTCTCTCGTCATCAAATCCCGCAAGCTTTTCGTCAAGCTTGCGGTACATCTCAAGAAGCTTTGCGGTATTATCCTCTATGAACACAACATCGTTACTCTTTCCGGCCTTTTCAAGTTCTTCCGCAAGGTGAGACAGTTCCGCGGCACCTATTATCCTTGCCGAACTCTTAAGAGCATGTACCCTTATCGTATAATCCTCGATGTTACCGTCATTATACAATTTCTCGATATCATCGGCCTTATCCGGGGCTGTCTGATGGAAGACCGAAAGGACCGACATGAAACCGTCCTCGGACCCGCAATTTCGTATTCCGGTATTAACGTCCATATCCGTAACGGTAAACACCCACTGTGGGATAACCGTGGAATGGACACGAACTTCCGACTGCTCATCGGGATCCGCATTCTCCCAAAGCTTATCGTATTCCTTCCATACGTCCCGACTCTCGGCCTTCTCGTTCATGGAATAGTCCTGGTCCTCATCGATCATCGCGATCATGACGTCGGCTATTGCGGGATCGAAATTGAGTCCTTTGCAGCGTACAAATTCCGCCCTGACTTCTTCCCTGGTCTTGGGAACCGAATACGACCTCGTACTTGTCATCGCATCATAGACATCCGCCACGCATGTGATCCTCGCCGTCTCCGGAATATCCTCACCCGCAAGACCGTCCGGATAACCTTTTCCGTCGTATCTCTCATGATGCCATCTTGCTCCCTCACGCAGGTTAGGCATCTCATCTATCTCTTTTAATATCTCGTAACCTTTGACGGTGTGCTCCTTGATCTCAAGGAATTCATCATCCGACAAACGGCTGTCCTTTGTGATAATATCCTCGTGAACGCCGATCTTCCCGATATCATGAAGAAGTCCTATCTCGTACAGTTCGACCTGCTGCATGCCGGTCTTGCCCATCCTTCTTCCGATCTCGGCACACAGTGCCGCAACTCTTCTCGAATGACCATCGGTATAATGATCTTTCGTATCGACGGTCTTCGAAAGCGCAAGCATCATCTCGCGGCTCAGTCTCTTGCTGCGCCTTGTCTGATGATCGACTTCCTTTTCGATAGACTGACGGTAATGCTGAAGATCGATTATACGTTTAGCCCGTTGCATAAGAACATCGGGCACAAAAGGTTTACGGATATAGTCAGCGGCTCCGCTCTTGAATCCGTTCTCCTCTGTCACCGTATCGTTGTCTCCGGTCAGAAGAAGTACCGGGATATCCGCAGTCTGCTCTTCCTTTTTCAGTTCCTGCATGACCTCGAATCCGTTGCTGTCGGCCAGATGAATATCCAAAAGGATCAGATCCGGCATATACTTTTTGGCAAAGCGCAAAGCCTCTTTTCCGAGAAGCGTCGTTCTGACGTCATATACAGGTTCCATCACCGACTTAATAAGCGTGCATACCGACTCATCGTCATCCACTGCGAGGACTATCGGTCTGTCGGAAGATGTCACTCTCTCTTCAACGGCAACATCCTTCATACTGCGGTCGATCTTCTCATCGGGTATGAGGGCCATCAGCATCCTTTCAAGTCTCCTGCCGTCAACGGGTTTTGACAGGTAATCGCTGAATCCGGCGGCAATATATTTCTGTCTCGCTCCCGAAACCGCATTTGCCGTAAGGGCAACGGTCGGGGTGTCGTGATTTTTATCAAGTTCGGCTATACGTTCCCGCGTTTCGATTCCGTCCATTCCGGACATCATGTGATCGATCATGATCACGTCGTACTTGTTGACCGCAGCCAAATCCAGCGCGTCTTTTCCGCTGATCGCGGTGTCTATTCTTATCTTGGTTCTCTTCAGCAGATTCTCGATGACCGTAAGATTGATCTCCGTATCGTCGACGACAAGAATTCTCGCATCCGGCGCATGGAACATTTCATGATACTCTTTGAGACGCTCCGAAGGATCGTTGATCCTTTTTGAAAAATCACCTATCTCATCCTTCGTTACCGCTTCCTGTTCAATCGAAAACGAGATACAGGAGCCTTTCCCGTACTCACTCTTAACGTCAAGCGATGATCCCATAAGATCAAGGAGTTGCCTCGTTATGGCCATTCCGAGCCCCGTTCCCTCAACCGCACGGTTTCGTTTTTCATCAAGACGCTCATACGGCGAGAACAGCCTATCCATGTCCTCCTTCTGCATACCTATTCCGGTATCGGTCACGGAT
>JAEEJD010000121.1 GCA_016281675.1 Lachnospiraceae bacterium | reverse complement strand
TGGCGCTCGCCCTGGCGAACAACTTCCATGATACGGATGTGAAGATTAACAGCTGTAATTTCAATGCAGGCAATTTTACGGATTATCACTATAACGTGACCGCCTATGGCACGGATGACATTTGGCTCGTAAACTACAGAGATCGCACGGTATTTTTCCATGACGGCAAGACAGAATACGTATCGACAATGTTTAAGGACGAATATCTCGCAATCTGGATGATGGCTATTGATGAATACTACAAAAAATAACAACAAAGAAGCCGGACCACATAAGCGGTCCGGCTTCTTTGTTATCCGCGGCTCTTTACCGCTTCTTCCCGATTATGCGATCGGGTGCTGACGAAGAGCCACAAGATCGTTCCAGCTGATCTCCATCGTGTTGTAAGCATATGTTCCGTATGTTCTTGTAACATAATCCTTGGCAGCCTGCTCGTTGTTGAATCTTGCAAGAACGTTACCGTTCTTGTTGTCGATTACTTCCCAGGGATTTGAGGGATCTGCTCCGGCAATGTTGGTGGCGTTAAAGATAAGGCCTCCGCTTACATTCTCGAGATCGGAATCGTTCATTTTATTCATGGTAATAACCTCCTTCTAAAGGGTGTAGACTTAAATTACATCTACTATTGTTTATACTATATTTCACGCCGGAAGGCAATCCTCCTTTCTGTCATTCCGCCGCTTTTTTTCTTTACATGGGTATGATATCATCGCATGCGTCACAAAAGTGTCACACTCTTGTAAAATCACTCGGAAAAGACTATTATAGTCCTTGTTGATATTTATAATATGAAAGGAATAAGATCATGCAGGAATACGTACCGGTTAAACAGGGTAAGGTAAGAGAGATCTATGATGTCGGAGATGCGCTTGTCATTGTTGCAACGGACAGGATCAGCTGCTTCGACGTGATACTTAAAAACGAGATCACAAACAAGGGCAAAGTGCTCAATCAGATGTCCGAGTTCTGGTTCGGATATACGAAGGATATAGTACCGAATCACATGATTTCGACCGATACGAACGATATGCCCGAGTTCTTCCGTAATGAAAGATTTGAGGGCAGGAGCATGCTCGTCAAAAAGCTTACCATGCTTCCCGTGGAATGCATTGTAAGAGGATATATCACGGGTACCGCATGGAAGGAATACAAGACCGGCGGCACCGTGTGCAAGACAAAGGTTGCGGAAGGCCTTGTAGAGTCGGAGAAGTTCCCCGAGGCAATATTCACACCGTCAACTAAAGCCGAGATCGGCGATCACGATGAGAACGTATCATATGATGAGTGTGTCGCATATCTTGAAAAGAGATTTCCGGGTAAGGGAAGCGAATACGCATCGAAGATCAAAGAGTATTCACTGGCCATCTACAATAAATGTGCGGATTATGCGAAAGAGCACGGTATCATAATCGCCGATACGAAGTTTGAATTCGGTCTCGACGAAAACGGTACGATAGTTCTGGGAGACGAGGTTCTTACACCCGACTCGTCAAGATTCTGGCCCGAGGACGGTTATGAGAAAGGACACGGACAGCAGTCATTCGACAAACAGTTTGCAAGAGACTGGCTTACAAACAACCCGGGACATGACTGGAGTCTTCCCGAGGATGTCACGAAGACGACGATAGAAAAGTACCTTCAGGGATTCAGGATGCTTACGGGCAAAGATCTGAAATAATATAAAGCGCGGAGACGATCATGAACACAGACACTTATATAAGCCCCCTTTCAGAACGCTATTCATCAAAAGAGATGCAGTATATCTTTTCACAGGACAAGAAATTCTCCACGTGGAGAAAACTGTGGATAGCACTTGCCGAGACCGAAAAGGAGCTCGGCCTCTCATCGGACGGCAGGCCAGTCATCACCGATGAGATGATAGAAGAGATGAAGGCTCACATTTACGACATCAACTATGATGTGGCCAAAGAGCGTGAGAAACAGGTAAGACATGATGTGATGAGCCATGTGTATGCATACGGGCAGCAGTGTCCCAAGGCTGCAGGGATAATCCATCTGGGTGCAACGAGCTGTTATGTCGGAGATAATACCGACATCATCATAATGCGTGAGGGTCTTGAACTTGTCAGGAAGAAACTGATAAACGTCATAGCGATCCTTGCGGGGTTTGCAAAAGAATACAGGGATGAGCCTACACTCGCGTTCACACATTTTCAGCCCGCACAGCCCACAACGATAGGAAAGCGTGCAACACTTTGGATCAATGAATTCATGATCGATCTTGAGGATATCGAATACGTCATCGGATCGCTCAAGCTTCTCGGCTGTAAAGGAACAACGGGAACCCAGGCTTCATTCAAGGAACTGTTTGAGAACGACAAAGAAAAGCTTGATAAGCTTGACGATATGATCGCATCCAAAATGGGATTTAAGGAGTGTTACCCGGTAAGCGGTCAGACATATTCAAGGAAAGTAGATACGAGAGTATTAAATGTCCTTGCCGGTATCGCGGCAAGCGCACATAAGATGTCAAACGACATAAGACTTCTTCAGCACTTAAAGGAAGTGGAAGAGCCTTTCGAGAAGAACCAGATCGGGTCCTCAGCGATGGCTTACAAGCGTAACCCGATGAGAAGCGAGAGAATAGCTTCACTTTCCAGGTACGTTATGATCGACGCGTTAAACCCGGCGATCACATCCGCGACACAGTGGTTTGAGCGTACTCTCGACGACTCGGCAAATAAGCGTTTATCGGTTGCCGAAGGATTCCTTGCGCTTGACGGAATACTAGATCTTTGCATCAATGTCACGAACGGCCTTGTCGTTAACAGGAAGGTCGTCGACAGGCATCTTCGCAGTGAGCTTCCGTTCATGGCAACGGAGAACATAATGATGGATGCGGTGAAGGCCGGGGGTAACCGTCAGGAGCTTCACGAATCGATCAGAAAGCTTTCGATGGAAGCAGGCAAACATATC
>JAEEJD010000120.1 GCA_016281675.1 Lachnospiraceae bacterium | reverse complement strand
GTTACAAGAACATACGGAACATATGCTTACAACACGATGGAGATCAGCTGGAACGATCTTGTAGCTCTTCGTCAGCACCCGATCGCATAATCGGGAAGAAGCGGTAAAGAGCCGCGGATAGCAAAGAAGCCGGACCGCTTATGTGGTCCGGCTTCTTTGTCGTTATTTTTTGTAGTATTCATCAACAGCCATCATCCAGATTGCGAGATATTCGTCCTTGAACATTGTCGATACGTATTCTGTCTTGCCGTCATGGAAAAATACCGTGCGATCTCTGTAGTTTACGAGCCAGATGTCATCCGTGCCATAGGCGGTCACGTTATAGTGATAATCCGTAAAATTGCCATCATTGAAATTACAGCTGTTAATCTTCACATCCGTATCATGGAAGTTGTTCGCCAGGGCGAGCGCCATGATCATGTTCTTCTGCACTTCATCAAAATCCTTGAGCGCCGATTCGTCCACGAGCATTGTCGAGAGAATCTCGCAGAAGAGTTCTCTGTTTATCGTACGTCCCTTTTCAAGAACGACGTTATCGACATAATCAAGAAATCCTCCGAGGTCCTTGCCGTTTGCGAGAACGGTGGATGAATTCATTCCTCCATTCGGGGTGACGGTTGTCTCATTGTCTGAACTGACCACATCGGCATACGTGTATTTTAAAACGTCTCCCGCCGACTGTTCTTCCGGGGAAGACGCATCCGCATTCCCCTCCTCGGCATTTGATCCGGACCCGATTTCACCCGTAAGATCAAGATCCTTCATGGATTCGACCGCTTCATTGAGCTTGTCGAGATCTATGTCGCTGTCGATATCAATATCCATATCCATATCGATATCCGGCTCGTATTTATCGGCGAAGCTTTCCACAGCCTCATCCGAAGCCATTTTAACAGCCTTGTATGAGCCTACCAGAACGGCAACTATTATTGCGAGCAAAAGTAAAATCGATCCGAGTACTATCAGCACGATGTGTGCCGGCTTGAGTCCCTTCTTCGCCCCGGCCTGCATGCTCCATCCACACTCGGTACAAAAGTTCTGACCGTCGGGCATATTGCTCCCGCATCTTTGACAGATCATTTCGTTATCTCCTTTATCCCATATTTGATACGGACAGTATTTTATTCTACTGTGACGCTCTTTGCAAGGTTCCTCGGTTTATCAACGTCAAGGCCCTTGGCAACGCTCAGATAATATCCGAGGAGCTGGAGAGGGATTATTGCCAGACTTCCGACAAAGTGTTCGTCGGCATTCGGTACATATACAGCGAAGTTGACCGAATCTTCCACATCATATTTTCCGTAGACCGTAACACCCATGAGATAAGCTCCACGGCTCTTACACTCCATCATGTTTGAAAGAGTCTTCTCATAAAGATCGGTCTGTGTGAGCGCTCCGATAACGAGGGTTCCGTCCTCGATGAGTGAAATGGTCCCGTGCTTCATCTCGCCCGCTGCATACGCTTCCGAGTGGATGTAGCTGATCTCTTTCATCTTAAGAGATCCTTCAAGACAAATAGAATAGTCTATTCCTCTTCCGATGAAGAATATATCTTTTGCATTCGAATACTTTGAAGCGAACCACTGTATTCTCTCCTTGTCTTCGAGTATCTTCTTCATCTTATCCGGAAGAGCCAGAAGTTCGGTAAGGTATTCATCATACTCGTCAATACAGCCCCTGCAATTTGCAAACTTAAGAGCCAGCAGGAACATGCACACAAGCTGGCAGCTGTATGCCTTTGTCGTAGCCACCGATATCTCGGGACCCGCAAGAGTATACATACAGTAATCCGCCTCACGGGCTATCGAGGAGCCGACAACGTTTACTATCGCAAGGGTCGGAAGCCCCTTCTCTTTAGCCATTCGAAGCGCCGCAAGTGAATCGGCGGTCTCGCCCGACTGGGAGATTATTATGACAAGAGAATCGTCGACAAGCCTGCTCTTTCTGTATCGAAACTCCGAAGCAAGCTCCACCCTGACAGGCAGTCCGGCCAGTTCTTCAATGACGTACTGCGCCTCCATTCCGACATGCCACGCGCTTCCGCATGCCACGATATATACCTGGGACATTTTCTTTATCAGATCTTCGGTAAGTCCCGTCTCTGTAAGATCGATGATCCTGCCTTCCTCGGTCTCGCGGATATACTTGCGAAGCGTATCCATTACGACCTGGGGCTGTTCATGGATCTCCTTCATCATGAAATGCTCGTATCCGCCCTTTTCGGCCGCTTCGGCATCCCACTCAACCTCACTTGATTCCTTGATTATCGTATCACCGTCAAGGTTATAGAATGTCGCTCCGTCTGCCGTGATCTCGGCCATCTCGAGGTTTCCGATGTAATATACTTTTCTTGTGTGAGACAGGATAGCCGGAACATCGGATGCAACAAACATCTCCCCCTCTCCCTGTCCGATGATGAGCGGAGATTCTTTTCTGGCAACATATATCTTGTCGGGATGATCCGCGAACATTACAACAAGCGCATATGAACCCCTGACACGCACTATCGTTTTTGCGAGTGCATCTATGGGACCCATCTTGTATTTCTTGTAGTAGTAATCGACAAGCTTTATGAGAACTTCGGTGTCGGTCTCGGAATAGAACTTGTATGAGTGCCTCTCCATCTTGGCCTTGAGTTCCTGATAGTTCTCAATGATACCGTTATGTACTCCGACAACGAGCGACTCCACTTCACCCGATCCGGAATTGCTACAGTTACCCGACACATGAGGATGCGCGTTTATCTGACTCGGTGCACCGTGGGTTGCCCATCTCGTGTGACCGATGCCGCAGTTGCCGGCAAGGGCTTTTCCCTCATCGGTCTTCTCGACAAGGTTATTCAGTTTGCCGATCGTCTTGACAACGACAGCCGGCTTCTCACCGTCCCTGACAGCAAGGCCCGCAGAGTCGTACCCTCTGTATTCGAGCTTTGCAAGACCTGAAAGCAGAACGGGGGCCGCCTGCTTATCTCCTATATATCCTACTATTCCGCACATACTTCGTTATTTCTCCTTACAACTTTTTAATACGATCCACGGCTTCACGTGTATTCTCATGGCTTCCGAACGCGGTCAGACGGAAGTATCCCTCTCCGCACGATCCGAATCCGACGCCGGGTGTCCCGACAACGTTTGCTGTTCCGAGCAGATGATCGAAGAACTCCCAGCTCGTCATACCGTCCGGTGTCGCAAGCCATATGTACGGTGAATCCACACCGCCGTACACAGTATATCCCACGCTCTTAAGACCTGACAATATATACTTTGCATTTTCTATATAATAATCGATCAGGCCCTGTATCTCGCGCTTTCCCTCGGGCGAGTATACAGCCTCACCCGCACGCTGCACGATATAGGGAGCGCCGTTATATTTGGTCGCATGTCTTCTCGCCCACAGTGCATTTAAAGATACACCGCCGCGCACGAGCTCTTTCGGAACAACGGCATACCCGAGTCGAAGGCCCGTGAAACCGGCGTTCTTCGAAAAAGAATGAAGTTCTATCGCACACTCTTTTGCACCGCTGCACTCATATATCGAATGAGGAACATCAGCGCTTGAAATGTACGCCTCGTAAGCAGCATCGAATATAATAACCGATCCGTTCTTATTGGCATAATCGACCCACTCCTGAAGCTCGCTCTTTGTCACGGTAGCACCCGTGGGGTTATTCGGAAAGCAGAGATAGATAAGATCGGGGGTCTCATCCGGGATCTCCGGTTTGAATCCGTTTTCTTTTGTACACGGCATATAAATGACATTGCTGTATGTTCCCGTTGACTCGACGTAATCACCCGCACGCCCCGCCATAACGTTCGAATCGACGTAGACGGGATACACGGGATCGCAAACGGCTATCCTGTTTGCGCCGTCGAATATCTCCTGAATATTACCCGAGTCCGGCTTTGCCCCATCGGATACGAATATCTCATCTTCACTTATATCGCATCCTCCGGCCCTGTAATCGTTGTCACAGATCGCCTTACGGAGAAAATCATACCCGAGGTCAGGTGCATACCCGCGAAATGTTGCTTCATCCGCCATCTCATCGACCGAATCGTGAAGTGCCCTAATGACCGAAGGTGTCAGAGGCCTTGTCACATCGCCGATGCCGAGGCGTATGATTTTCGCATCGGGATGCGATGCGGAATACTCCGAGACCTTTTTGGCTATCGTCGAGAACAGATAGCTTCCCTGTAATTTTTGATAATTGTCATTGATCCTAACCATTTTGTCACCTCAAACATGATAATCTATTCACTGTTAAGCGCCAGTATCATCCGGGCCGTTTCGGTAAGCGTCCGTCCCATATCCATACTGTTCTTCTGAAGATACCTGTATGCTTCCGGTTCCGTCATATTGTTCCTGTTCATCAGCAGGAGCTTTGCTTCGTCTATCGTCTGCTTGTCGGTCCCGCTCCTTGGCGGAGGACGCCTTCCGATACGTCTGTATCCTTCGGGCTCGAGCATCCTGATACTGTTTATCAGATCCAGCTGCTTGAACGGCATCTGTAATATTATGATATTGCTCGAAAACAGTTCCGTGTTGACATCCTTTGACAAAAGCAGCATGTTCACGCTCGCCGGAAGGTAATCATACAGTTCCTCATATCCCATGTCCCGAAGCTTTCTCGTACATACGACGAGGCTTATATTCATGTCCTCTATCTTACGAAGGACTTCGGAACCTGTATCACATATGAATACTTCTTCCCAGATATCGCTGTGTTTGATTATATCCGCTATACGATCCGAGTCATCATGTTTGGGCATTGCTACTATTATCGCGCCCATATGTTCTCCTTTACCCGAACCGCATTTATACTCTTGTCAGATAGTTATCAAGCTCCCACTGTGTAACGCAACTCATGAAATCTCTCCACTCGTCGCGTTTGATCTTTATATATGTTTCCGTGAATTCTTTTCCGAGTGCCTGCGTTATGACCTCGTCTTTGGCAAGTTCTCCCAGAGCCTCCTTGAGATCCTCGGGAAGATACTCCGCGCCTTCCTGACCGTACTTCACTCCCGGTGCAGTCCTGTTCTTTATTCCGTCAAGGCCCGCTGCCATGCATGCCGCAAAGAGAAGGTAGGGATTGGATGTTCCGTCCGGGAATCTAAGCTCCACCTTGACGTCTCCCGGCTCCGTATCGATCACTATAAGAGCCTTCTCACCCTTGTCGTCCCATGTGATTGTATCGGGTGCGTTGAATCCCGCAAGTATCCTCTTATATGAATTGACGGTGGGATCGGCAACGGCACATAACGCTTTTGCATGCGCCATCAATCCTCCGACGAACCATTTTGCCTCGTCCGTAGGCTCACCGTTTGCTCCCATGAAAACATTTCCTTTATCGTTCATGAGCTTAATGTTTATATGCATACCTGAGCCCGCAACATCCTGACGGGGCTTGGGCATGAACGTTGCGTACAGGCCGAATCTCTTGGCAACCGACCTTACCGCGAACTTGAACGTCTGAATGGAATCCGCCATGGCGAACGCATCCTCTTCCCTGAAATCTATCTCGTGCTGGGCAGGAGCATACTCATGATGCGAGCTTTCGATATCGAATCCCATATCCTCGAGCATCAGGACGATATCTCTTCTCGCATTCTCACC
>JAEEJD010000119.1 GCA_016281675.1 Lachnospiraceae bacterium | reverse complement strand
GGATCGTTCGGATGGTGCATGTTTGACTACAACACGCATAAGGACTTCGGAAGCGGGGACAGGATATGTTATCACGGAGTGTGCGACATATTCAGAAATCCCAAGCTTGCGGCACACGTATACAGGGCACAGCAGGAAGATAGACCGGTACTGACAGTGTCATCCGCGATGAACATCGGAGAACATCCGGGCGGAAACACGGGAGACGTGTATATCATTACGAATGCCGAGAAGGTAAGGATGTACAGGAACGACGAACTCATCAGGGAGTATACGAACGCCGATTCCGGGTTCCCGGCTCTTCTTCACGGTCCTATCCGTATAGACGATTATGTCGGGGATGCTCTCGTTACACACGAAGGTATGCCGGAGAAGAAAGCAAAAGAGATCAAGGACCTTCTCAATGAAGTAGCCAGAAACGGTATGTACCGTATGAGCGTAAAGTTTATGACCAAAGCTGCTCTTATAGCTGCGAAGTACCACATGAAAAAAAGCGATGCGGTAAATCTGTATAACAAATACATAGGAAACTGGGGCGGAAAGGTCAGCTCATACAAGTTCGAAGCCATAAAGGGAGAGGATGTCGTACGCGAGATCGTAATACAACCATTCTCAAGAGTGCATCTTGAAGTAAGCCCCAATACTACCGTACTTCACGAGGGAAGGACATATGATGTGGCGCTCGTACGCCTGCGTGCCGTAGATGAGAACAGAAGGCTGTTAAACTTCTGCAACGATCCGGTGAGCTTCAAGGTCCAGGGTCCTATAGAGATCATTGGTCCCACTGTTGTATCGCTTTCCGGAGGAATGGGCGGAGTGTACATAAGGTCTACAGGAATAGGACATGCAACGCTTTCGATCACGGATTTTACCGGAGAGACTCAGAACGTTGAATTTGATATTGACAGTGTATAAAACGGGAGAGAAGAGATGAAGCTCACACTTAAGGAGAAGATATCGTACGGACTCGGTGCCGTCGGAAAAGATATGGTATATATGCTGTCTGCAAGCTATATACTCTATTATTATCAGGATGTTCTGGGAGTGTCCGCCATAGCCATGGGGATCATTCTCCTCGCGGCAAGGGTGTTTGATGCATTCAATGACCCGATAATGGGGGTAGTCGTTGCCAAAACGAAGACCAGATGGGGAAAGTTCCGGCCGTGGCTGATGATCGGTACGGTCACAAACGCGGTCGTTCTGTTCGCAATGTTTTCGGCACCGCCTGCGCTTGACGGAGGAGGGCTTGTGGCATATGCGGCCGTCACATACATACTGTGGGGAATAACCTATACTATGATGGATATTCCCTATTGGTCCATGATCCCCGCGTTCACGGAATCGGGAAAGGAAAGAGAGAATCTCTCCACGCTCGGAAGAAGCTGTGCCGGAGCAGGGTCAGCGATAGTCACCGTTGTTACAATGATGGCTGTCCATCTGTTCGGAGGAAGCGATGAGAAGGCCGGATTCATGTGGTTCTCGCTTATTGTCGCCGTCCTTTTCATAGTCTTTATTTCGATCACGTGTATAAATATCAGGGAAAAATCAACCGTCGACATGGATACTCCCTCAGTGGGGCAGATGTTTTCGGCGCTTGTCAAAAACGACCAGGCTATGACAGCCGTTGTCGCCATAGTTCTCATAAACTGTTCCGTCTATATCACGTCCAATCTTGTTATTTACTTTTTCAAATATGATTTCGGAGGGGTGGGATGGTATCAAAGCTATACGCTGTTCAATATGTTCGGCGGAGCTGTTCAGATACTTTCAATGATGCTGTTTTACCCGCTTCTCAGAAAGTTTGCGGAAAACGTTAAGATATTCTACATATGTATCGCAAGTGCCGTTATCGGGTATGCATGCCTGTTCGGGATCACTTTCACGACTATGAAGAGCGTGTTCGTTCTGTTTGTACCGGGATTTTTCATTTTTGCGGCAAACGGTGTGCTTCAGGTTCTGACGACCGTATTTCTGGCAAACAGCGTCGATTACGGCGAACTCAAAAACCACAGAAGGGATGAGTCGGTCATATTCTCGATGCAGACATTTGTGGTCAAGCTCGCTTCTGGGATTGCGGCTTTTGTAGCTTCCATATGTCTGTCGGTCAACCACCTCGGTAGTGAGGAGATTACCGAAGCCGAGAAGAGTATGGATTTCTCATTAAGCGTTGACAGCGCATCAAGGCTGGGGCTTCGGATGACCATGACGATGCTTCCGGTTATCGGACTGTTCTTTGCCATCTTTTATTTCAAAAAGAAATTCGTCCTGGATGAGCAGAAGATGAACGAGATCACAGACAAATTGAAGAGAGGCGCGACCGAATGATAAGACAGACAGATGATAAGTTCGTCCTTGATACAAAGAGTACGACATATGCGTTCAGAGTGCTTCCCACGGGACAGCTTGAACACCTGTATTACGGAAAGAAGATAAGACTGGATGATGAGTCCGGTATATATACGGATGCTCTTTGCGAAAAGCACGAATTTGCACCGGGGAACAATATTGTATATGACGATAAGACGCAGAATTACTCGCTTAACGACATGAGACTCGAGTTTTCCGCAAACGGAAAAGGAGATAACAGAGAGCCGTTTATCGAAGTGGTACACGAAGACGGAAGCAGGACTTCCGATTTTGTATATACGGGTGCGGTCATAGGAAAAGATAAGAGAGTGCTGATAAACATGCCGTCATCGTATGACGCACAAAGGGATGCAAGCACCCTTACGGTCACTCTTTCCGACAAAAACTATGACCTGTCTGTCGAACTCATATATCATGTATTCGAAGATTGTGATGTCATCACGAGATCGGCGGCGCTCATCAATAACTCAAAAAGCAATGTGAAGATTCTACGCTTCATGTCCGTGCAGATTGATACAAATGACAGCAATCGGGTACTCTCGACATTCAACGGGGCCTGGATCAGGGAGATGAAGAGAGTCGACCGCAAACTCTCACGGGGAAGGTTTGTCAACGATTCATGTGTGGGGGCGTCATCTTCCACGGCAAATCCGTTTGTGATGTTTAGTAAAAAATGCACATGTGAGAATCTAGGCCCGGTCTACGGGTTCAATCTCGTATACAGCGGCAATCACACGGAGATCGCCGAAGTAAGCGAGTTCGGAAAGCTCAGGTTTCTGTCGGGGATCAATCCCAAGGGCTTTGAATACGATCTTGCATCCGGTGAGACTTTTGAGTCTCCGGAGGCAGTCATGACCTTCTCGGATGAAGGATTTAACGGGATGAGTCATAACATGCACCGGTTCGTAAGAGAACATATACTTCGCGGAAGATGGGCAAAAGAAGAGAGACCCGTCCTTTTAAACAGCTGGGAGGCGGCCTACTTTGACATATCCGAGAGCAAGCTTCTTAAGATGGCTAAAGCAGCGAAATCCGTCGGGATAGAACTGTTTGTAATGGATGACGGCTGGTTCGGACGACGCGATGACGATAAGTCGTCGCTCGGTGACTGGTATCCGAACACCAAAAAGCTGCCTCACGGTGTAAAAGGCCTGTCCGAGAAGATACACGATATTGGACTGAAGTTCGGTATATGGGTGGAACCGGAGATGATCAGCGAGGACAGCGATCTGTACAGGGCGCATCCCGACTGGGCCATGAGGATCCCGGGCAAGCCTCATTCTCCGGGACGAAACCAGATGATACTCGATCTTGCCAATCCCGAGGTCTGCGATCATATCATAACGGTGCTGTCGGATCTGTTTGAAACCGGCGGGATAGATTACGTCAAATGGGACATGAACAGAAACGAAAGCGATGTGTATTCGCCGTATCTTCCGCCCTTGAGACAGGGAGAGACATCTTACCGATACATGACCGGACTGTACAGGATCCTTTCCGCGCTTACGGAGAAGTTTCCGGACATTCTGTTTGAAGGGTGTGCTTCGGGAGGGAACAGGTTCGATCTCGGAATGCTCTGTTATTTTTCTCAGATATGGGGGAGCGATGACACGGATGCATCGGAACGTGTTGATATTCAGACAGGATACAGTTACGCCTATCCGCCGGTGACCGTGAGTTCGCATGTGTCTTCGGTGCCCAATCATCAGACGCTGAGGGTGACGCCGCTTGAGACGAGATTTAACGTTGCGGCATTTGCAAATCTCGGATACGAATGCAATCTGTGCGACATGGATCAGGCCACCCTTGATGAGGTAAAGAAGCAGGTGCTGCTGTATAAAGAGTGGAGAAGCATATTCCAGAACGGAAGGTTCTACAGGGGAGAGACTGTCGACAACGGAAACGTTGTTACATGGAATGTTGTGTCTGCCGATGGCAGTGCGTCAGCGGGCATGATGTTCAGAAGACTCGCTGTTGCCAACGATCAGAGGGGTGTGTTAAAAATGCACGGACTTGAAGGGGATAAGAAATACCGCTTCTACAGCCTGCCGTTCAAAATGGATGTCCGTCTGTTCGGGGATCTGATAAATATGATATCACCCGTTCATGTGAAGAACGGTTCGATGATTCACGACATCATTTCAAGATTCGTCAAACTTGACGGGGAGCACGAGGATACAGTGACTTTCGGGGATGCCCTTGATCTCGCGGGAGTTGAACTGTCTCCGGCGTATTCTTCAACGGGATTCAACGAGAGGACAAGAGTGTTCCCCGATTTCGCATCACGTCTGTATTTTGCGCAAAAATTATGATATTATATTTTAATGCGTCACATTATCACTATGATCTGAAAGGATAGATGATGAGTAAGGAAACAGAGATAAGATGGCACGGAAGGGGCGGACAGGGCGCCAAGACTGCAGCTCTCCTCCTCGCCGATGTGTGCTTTAAAACAGGCGCCTATGTACAGGGATTTCCGGAATACGGACCCGAGAGAATGGGTGCACCGATAACGGCTTATAACAGGATAAGCGATAAGGAGATCCGGGTACATTCCAACATTTACGATCCGGATCTTGTTGTGGTCGTCGACGAAACGCTTCTCGAGTCGGTCGACGTTACCGCAGGTCTCAAGCAAGACGGTGCGATAATAGTCAATACGGAAAAGGCACCGGATGATATCAAGCCGCTCCTTCGCGGATACGGCGGCCGGGTGTATACGGTCGATGCAAGGAGCATATCGATAGAAGCACTCGGGAAATATTTCCCGAACTCACCGATGCTTGCGGCGGCAGTCGCAGTATCGAAGGTTATGGACAAGGAGTCGTTCATAAAAGAGATGCGTGCATCGTATGAGCATAAGTTTGCGAAGAAGCCCGAGGTCATTGAGGGAAATATGAAGGCTCTCACGATGACATTCGATCGATTGAAAGGATAAAAAATGAGAACAGACATAAGCAACATCAACGAACAGTCTCCATGCGAAGACCTTACGGAAGGTCTCATGATTTTCGCCGGAGGAACATCAAAGCAGTTCATGACCGGCCAGTGGAGAACCGCCACGCCGGTATTTGATAAGGACAAGTGCAAACAGTGTCTTCTCTGCGCACCGGTCTGTCCTGACGGATGCATTCCCGTGAAGGATGGAAGGCGCGATGACTTTGATATGGACCACTGTAAGGGATGCGGGATATGCGAAAAAGCATGCCCTTTCGGTGCGATCACAATGGATTAGGAGGTTTATATGTCCAGGAAAGACCGTATGTCGGGAAACGAAGCAGTGGCATATGCGATCCGTCAGGTGAATCCTGATGTAATGCCTGCATTTCCCATAACACCTTCAACAGAGATACCGCAGATGGTATCAACATATATCGCGAACGGGGAAATGGATACGGAATTCATACCCGTTGAATCCGAGCATTCTTCGATGAGCGCGACCGTCGGAGCGGAGGCTGCCGGAGCAAGGAGTATGACTGCGACTTCATCGTGCGGTCTTGCATTTATGTGGGAAGAACTTCTCGTTGCCGCATCAAACCGTCTGCCGTGCGTTCTCGCTCTTGTCAACAGAACGCTCTCGGGGCCCATCAACATCAACTGCGATCATTCGGACGGAATGGGGGCGAGGGATACCGGATGGATACAGATATATGCCGAGAACAATCAGGAGGCTTACGATAATTTCATCCAGGCATTTCCGATCGCGGAGGATACGAGAGTGCATCTTCCGGTCATGGTATGTCAGGACGGGTTCATAACGAGTCATGCCGTTGAGAATATACTTCTTGAAGACGATGCCGATGTTAAGGAGTTTGTCGGTGAATATCATCCGGAGGAGTTCCTTCTTAATCCCGATAAGCCCGTTGCGGTAGGCCCTTATGCAATATCCGCTTACTCCATGGAAGCCAAGTACAATCAGGAACAGGCCATGGTAAGGAGCAAAGAGGTCATTAAGGAGATCGCGGCAAAGTTTAAGGATAGGTTCGGGAGAGGATTTGACTTCTTCGAGCAGTACAGGACGGAAGACGCCGACTACATAATGCTGATCATGGGCTCTGCCGCCGGAACGGCGAAGCAGGCTGTGGATGATATGCGAGAGGAAGGAAGAAAGGTCGGAGTGTTAAAGCTTCGCGTGTTCAGACCTTTCCCTGCCGAAGAGATAGCGCAGGCTCTTAAGGGCTGCAAGGCAGTGGCGATCATGGACAGATGCGAGAGCTACAACGGAAACGGAGGTCCGCTTTCAAGCGAAGTTCCGGCCGCACTTTACAGATATAAGGTCTATACGGAAGCCGTCAGCTTCGTATACGGTCTGGCGGGACGTGATTTTACGGTCGCGACCGCAAGGAGCGTGTTTGACGAGCTGAAAAGCATCGCGGAAGACGGCAGGGAGGCCGTACAGTACAGGTATGTAGGGCTTCGCACCAAAGATGAGAAAGCTGCACTTTAAGAGGTAAGACAGATGGCAGGATATAATCTTAAGGAAGTAATGAACAAACCCGAGAGGCTCGCACCGGGACACAGAATGTGTGCAGGATGCGGGGCCACGATCGGAATAAGAGCGGTTCTTCGTGCGCTTCACGAAGGTGACCGCGCTGTTATAGGAAACGCAACGGGATGCCTTGAGGTATCGTCGTTCATGTATCCGTATACCGCATGGGAGGACAGCTACATCCATAATGCGTTCGAGAATGCGGGCGCGACGCTTTCGGGTGCCGAGACGGCATACAGAGCGCTCAAGAAGAGGGGACGCCTTCCCGAAGACGCAAACTTCAAGTTCATAACGTTCGGTGGAGACGGAGGAACGTACGACATAGGTTTCCAGTCACTTTCCGGTGCCATGGAGCGCGGACATGACATGGTATATGTGTGCTACGACAACGGTGCGTATATGAACACCGGAATACAGAGGTCTTCGGCGACACCGCAGTTTGCCGACACGACTACGACACCTGTCGGCAAAGAAAGTAACGGAAAGGTCCAGACAAGAAAAGATCTGTCCGCGATAATAGCGGAGCATCATGTTCCGTACGTTGCGCAGACGACATTTACGACCGACTTTAAGGATATACATGTCAAATCGGAGAAAGCGATCTATACGGAGGGAGCGGCATTCCTCAACATGCTCGCACCGTGTCCCAGAGGATGGAGATACGAGACGAGCGAAGTGATGAAGATATGCCGTCTTGCGATAGATACATGCTATTGGCCGCTGTTTGAAGTCGATCACGGCAACTGGAGACTGTCATACGAGCCGAAGAAGCAACTGCCGATAGAGGATTTCTTACGCGAGCAGGGAAGATTTGCGCATCTGTTCAAGCCGGGTAATGAGGATCTGATCGAACAGTTCCAGGCGGAAGTTGACAAGAGATGGGAAGATCTTCTGTATCGTTGCAACAGGTGATGACGTGAGGTGGCTGCGAAGCAGACGGAGTCCTGACGTCCAGGTAAGGAGGGAAAATCATGGATAACGCATTG
>JAEEJD010000012.1 GCA_016281675.1 Lachnospiraceae bacterium | reverse complement strand
TACGCCCCGGCGCTTGACGCGGCCGGAAAATCACTTGCCTCGACGCAGGTCGACGAGCCATACAGTTACGCCAACGGACGACCGGTCAAGAACTGGTACAGCGGATACAAGGGAATCTGTACATACAGATACGGTATCGAACAGTCACTCAACATTGTAGCGGTCAAGACGATAACAGAGATCACACCGCAGCTCGGTTTCGATTATCTGTTAAACTTCGGCTTCTCAACGCTTGTTGACAGACGTGAGGAGAGGGACGGATCGATATCATCCGATATCACCCAGGCACTCGCACTCGGCGGACTTACGGACGGTGTTACGAACATGGAACTTGCCGCTGCTTTTGCTACGATCGCAAACGGCGGTGAATACATCAAGCCGATGTTCTATACGAAGATAATAGACCACGACGGAAACGTGCTTATAGACAACACTCCGAAGACGAGACGGGTTCTAAAAGAGACGACGGCATTCCTGTTGACGGATGCGATGGAAGACGTTGTTACGCAAGGTACCGGTGCGAGGGTTAATTTCGGTAACATGGCTATCGCGGGTAAGACCGGTACGACGACGAGTAACGTCGACGTATGGTTCTCGGGATATACGCCTTACTATACATGCTGTACATGGAGCGGATACGACAATAACGTTCACATGAACGGAAGCGGCGAGACAAACACGGCGAAGGTGCTGTGGAAAGCCATAATGGGAAGGATCCATGAAGGCAAGGAATACAAGTCGTTTACGATGCCCGAGGGCATAACGACCGCAACGGTATGTAAGAGGACCGGAGGACTTGTGACGGATATATGCCGCGCGGATGGCAGTGCGATCACAGAGTACTTTGCACAGGGCACGGTTCCTACGGAGCCTTGTACCAACCATTACGGAAGCCTGTTTGATACGGGTCTTGTGTGTGCCATGACGGGACAGAAAGCGACAAACACCTGTCCTTACGCATATGAAGGTGAAGCGACAGCCGAAGGATTCTGCGAACACAGTCAGATCAACGGCGTGAGTGCTCAGGATTACTTCAATCTCCTGCAGGCCCAGGCGGCGGGTCTTCTGCCGGGCGTTGATCCCGCAACACTTGATCCCGAAGCAGCGGCAGCAGCAGCTGCGGCAGCGGCGGATCCGGCGGCACAGCAGGCACTGCTTCTACAGCAGCAGGCAGCTGCGGCACAGGCACTTCAGGCACAACAGCAGCAGGCTCTTCTCAATGCATTACAGGGGCTCCCTGCCCAGTAACGGTATGGAATGGCTGACTTTGGATAAAGGCGGGATGGGAGAGATCGAAGAAAAGAAGTCCCGCTTCATAGCAACTATCGAGCCGGTCTCTTCGGAAGAAGAGGCTGCGGCTTTTATTGCGTCCGTGAAGAAGAAATACTGGGATGCAAAGCATAACTGCAGTGCATACGTCATAGGGGACAACGGACAAAAGAGCAGATGCTCGGATGACGGAGAACCATCGGGAACGGCAGGGCGGCCCATGCTCGATGTTCTGACGGGCAGGCGTATCACGAACGCGTGTGTTGTCGTGACCAGGTATTTCGGAGGAACGCTTCTTGGCACGGGAGGTCTTGTCAGAGCGTATTCGGCAGCGGTAAAAGAAGGCCTTGAACACTGTGAGGTCATCCGGAAGATAAACGGATTTGCGATCGATATCAGGTGCGATTACAACGACTACGGCAGGATCGAGAGGATGATAGCTACAAGCGATCACTCGATAACCGATACACAGTACGGTCAAAATGTTTCGGCCCGGATTATCACGGCTGATGCCGAGGGACTCATAAAAGAAATAAACGATATAACTTCGGGAAGGTGCGAATGCAGCGATCCCGTCCCGACGGTATTTTCCGTCAGGGATGAATAAAACGCAGGTGATAATCATCTGCTGAAAAGGAGGTACGGGTATGGAAGAGAAAATGACAATGGAAGAAGTATTAAAGCTCGTTGAGGAAAAGCAGTATACCCGACTCCGATCGGAACTTGCAGAGTGGAATGAAGCCGATATCGCATCAATGCTCGAGGAACTGTCGTTTGAAGAGCAGGTCAAAGTGTTCAGGATACTTCCGAAGAGTATCGCCGCGGACGTGTTTGCTTTTCTGCCTGTCGAGATAGAGCAGGAGATCATCACGACGCTTACTGACCGGGAGGCCGCAAACATCATCAACAATCTGATGGCCGATGATGCCGCCGACCTTATGGAAGAGATGCCTGCGGGACTTGTCAAGAAGCTTCTTGCAAATGCCGATCCCGAGGCAAGGCGTGATATCAACCATCTTCTGCGTTACCCGGAAGACTCCGCCGGAAGCCTTATGACGGTCGAGTTCGTCGATCTCAAAGAAAATCTCACCGTTCAGGAATGTATCGACAGGATACGAAGGAACGGTGTCGACAAGGAAACGATAGATACGTGTTACGTTCTCGATCAGGGAAGACATCTGATCGGTACGGTGTCACTCAGGGATCTTCTTCTCAATCAGCCCGACACGCATGTTGTTGAGTTTATGACGGATAACGTGATCTCGACCAATACTATGACCGACCAGGAAGAGGTCGCGAGGATGTTCCAGAAATACGACCTTACGACAATGCCGGTCGTTGATAACGAGGGACGTCTCGTCGGTATCATCACCATCGATGACGTTGTCGATATCCTGCAGGAAGAGGTTACGGAGGATATCGAAAAGATGGCAGCTATCCTGCCTACCGACAAACCGTACATGAAGACGAACACGTTCGAGACATGGAAGAAACGTATACCATGGCTGCTCCTTCTCATGATAAGCGCCACGGTGACGGGTAAGATAATAACGCACTACGAACAGGCTCTCGGCGCATATGTAGTCCTGACAAGTTTCATCCCGATGCTTATGGATACGGGCGGAAACGCGGGAGGACAGGCAAGCGTCACGATCATCCGTGGACTGTCGCTTGACGAGATCGAGTGGTCGGATCTGTTCAGGGTAGTATGGAAAGAGATAAGAGTATCGGTCGTATGCGGCATTACGCTTGCGATCGCGGGATTTGCAAAGATCATGCTGTTCGATCAGGTGCCGGTGATAGTTGCGCTTGTAGTATGCCTGACGCTTGTTGTTACGGTGTTCTTTGCCAAGATCGTCGGATGTACGCTTCCCATGATAGCGCAGAAGATAGGGTTTGACCCGGCTGTTATGGCGTCGCCTTTTATCACGACGATCGTGGATGCGCTGTCGCTTTTGATCTACTTCCAGTTCGCGACACGTATTTTGGGTATATAATTGATACGCACCACGGAGTATTTACGCATTTGTTCGAAAAGGCGCTTTCGCTTCTTTCCGGACGTCACGTTACTAGACTCGAAAAAACCTCGTCAAGTAACAACGTCCTCCAAAACTTTTCTCACAAACGGTAAACACCCCGGGTGCTTGTTTGAGGTTGAATATGAAGAATAAGAGAGAAGACATAAGGAATATCGCGATCATCGCGCATGTCGATCACGGCAAGACCACGCTCGTCGATGAACTGTTAAAGCAGAGCGGCGTTTTCAGGGAGAACCAGGAAGTCGCGGAGCGCGTGATGGATTCGAATGATATCGAGAGGGAAAGAGGCATCACGATACTCTCGAAGAATACCGCTGTATCATACAAGAACGTCAAGATCAATATCGTTGACACACCGGGCCATGCCGATTTCGGAGGAGAGGTTGAGCGTGTTCTGAAGATGGTGGACGGAGCGGTTCTTGTGGTAGATGCTTTCGAAGGAGTTATGCCGCAGACAAAGTTCGTTCTCAAGAAAGCTATGAGCCTGAAACTTCCGGTGCTTGTCTGTGTCAACAAAGTCGACCGTCCTGAGGCAAGATGCGAGGAAGTCGTCGACGAGGTTCTTGAACTGTTCATGGATCTTGATGCGAGCGATGAACAGCTCGATTGTCCGTTCATTTATGCGTCGGCCAAGAACGGAATGAGCGGAACTGCTCCCGATAAACTGGAGAAAACAATGGTTCCGCTGTTTGATGCCATCGTGAATTACATACCTGCACCCGAAGGTGATTTTGATGCGGGAACCCAGGTTCTGATCAGC
>JAEEJD010000118.1 GCA_016281675.1 Lachnospiraceae bacterium | reverse complement strand
CAACCTTTAACAATATCGGTCCGGGTCTTGATATGGTCGGACCGTTCGGAAACTATTCTCAGTTCTCACCGTTTGCCAAGTATGTGCTTATGTTCGACATGCTTGCCGGAAGACTCGAACTGTTCCCGATGCTGCTGTTATTCATGCCGATAACATGGAGAAGACAGAGATAAAATCCCGTGAACAGTAAATTAAACCTAACAAGGAGACACCATGACACAATCAAGAACACACAACTGTAACGAACTGCGTATCGAAAACGTGGGAGAGGAAGTGACCATCGTCGGATGGTACGATAACATGAGAAAGGTGAGCAAGAACCTCGGATTCCTGATCCTCAGGGATTTCTACGGAGTTACTCAGGCCGTTGTCGAAACCGAAGAGATGATGGATTCGCTTTCGGGTATCAATAACGAATCGACGATCTCAATAACGGGTACGGTCAGGGAACGCTCAAGCAAGAACCCGAACATTCCCACGGGAGACATAGAAGTCGTTCCGAGTAAGATAGAGGTTCTCGGTAAATGTATATATAACGAGCTTCCGTTTGAGATCAACCGTTCAAAGGAAGCCGATGAGGCTGTCAGACTTAAATACCGCTACCTGGATCTCCGTAATCCCGCCGTAAAGGAGAGGATCGTACTTCGAAGCAAGATAGTCGCCGAGCTTCGAAGCAGCATGATAGCACATGATTTTCTCGAGATAACGACTCCCATTCTGACGTGTTCGTCGCCGGAGGGGGCAAGGGATTATCTTGTGCCTTCAAGAAACCATCCGGGTAAGTTCTATGCGCTTCCGCAGGCACCTCAGCAGTTCAAGCAGATACTCATGACGAGCGGATTCGACAGGTATTTCCAGATAGCACCCTGCTTCAGGGATGAGGATGCCAGAGCCGACAGGTCGCCGGGTGAGTTCTATCAGCTTGATATGGAGATGGCGTTCGCGGATCAGGAAGACGTATTTGCGGTAATGGAGGATGTGCTCCCGCCGATATTCGCAAAGTACGGAAAATACAATACCGCTTCAAGTGCTCCGTTTAAGAGGATATCGTTCCTTGATGCCATGGAGACGTACGGTTCCGATAAGCCGGACCTTCGAATCGACCTGACACTTAAAAACGTGTCTGATCTTATGCAGGGCATCGGATTCGGACCTTTTGACGGTGCGACCGTTGAAGCGATAAGGGTGGATAACTTTAATGCCTCGAGAAAGGTTATCGACAAGATGCTTGCCGATGCCGAGGTAATAAGCGGACAGAAAGCATATTGGTTCAAACTTGACGAGAACGGCGAGATCGTCGGAGGCATCGCCAAGTTCCTTCAGGATAAGAAACAGCAGGTCATCGATACACTCGGACTTAAAAACGGGGATTTCGTGGGACTGTGTGCCGGAAAGCGCGGTGATGCGTTAAAAGGCGCCGGTGTATTAAGGAAGTTCCTCGGTGAGGCCGCGGAAGGTCATATGAAGAAGGACTGTTACGAATTCTGCTGGATAGTCGATTTTCCGATGTACGAGATCGGAGAGGAGTCGGGAGAACTTGAATTCTGCCACAATCCGTTCTCGATGCCACAAGGCGGCATGAAGGCTCTTGAGAACGAGGATCCGCTGTCGATAATGGCTTATCAGTATGACCTCGTATGTAACGGCGTGGAATTGTCATCGGGTGCGGTCAGAAACCATGATCCCGAGATAATGGTCAAGGCATTTTCGCTTGTCGGACTCGGGGAGGATGATGTGAAAGCGAAGTTCCCCGCAATGTACAACGCATTCTGCTACGGTGCACCGCCGCATGCGGGTATCGCACCCGGCGTGGACAGGATGGTCATGCTCATCGCGGGAGAAGAGAGCATCAGGGAGATAATCCCGTTCCCGATGAACAAGATGGCCATGGATGTCATGATGGGAGCGCCTTCGGCTGTAGACAAGAAACAGCTTGATGATGTACACATCTCGATAATTGAAGAAGACGTTAAGGAAGTTTAATTCTTTTTAATGGTTTTTTAATTGTTCATAAAAGACCGTTTAAGATTCTTTCTGTATATTGTTCATTGTTCGAAGGAACAAACAACCCGGAAACAACTAAACGATATATCATGAAAGGCGGAATAAAAATGGATACATTTGAAAAGGTTGAAAAGTTAAGGGAAAAAGCAAACGTTACTTTTGAGGAAGCAAAAGCAGCACTCGATGAGGCAAACGGAGATCTTCTCGATGCGATGATCCTTCTTGAGAAGCAGGGCAAAGCCGAGGAGCGCCGCGAAAGCTACAGCACCAAGGATGATGCGAGCCTCATGGTTGTTGATGAGCCGGTGAAGAAGGAAAAGAAGCACGGCAATGCATTTACGGACAAGCTCAAGGTCCTTTGGCACAAATCATGCGAGAACTTCTTCGTTATAGAGAGACAGGATGAAGTGATCCTCAACATCCCGATCTGCGTATTCGTGCTCATTCTTCTGTTCACATGGCATGTAACGCTCATCATCATGGTAGTTGCTCTTTTCTTCGGATGCAGATACAGCTTCAAGGGCGCGGACGAGATGAAAATTGCCAACGAGATGTGTGACAAGGCTTCGGAAGCAGCCGACAAAGTGAAGGAAAGTTACAATAATCTTTAAGGAGAATTAAATGGCAGCGCATATTTTGGTCGTAGAAGATGAAGAAAAGCTTGCAAGATTCGTTGAACTCGAGCTTGTTCACGAAGGATATGAGGTCACGAAGAGCGGAGACGGGCGTGAGGCACTCGATCTTGCAACGGCTAACACATATGATCTGATATTGCTCGACATAATGCTTCCGGGCCTCAACGGCCTGGAAGTTTTACGTAGGCTCGGCAATTCGCATCCCACACCGGTCATTCTTTTGACAGCAAGAGATGCGGTCATGGATAAGGTTTCGGGACTTGATGCCGGAGCGGTCGATTACATTACCAAACCGTTTGCAATAGAGGAGCTTCTGGCAAGGATCAGAGTGGCATTAAAACTGCACCCCGTTGAAGGCAGGGGTTCACAGGCAGCTGACGGATCCGATGCAGCGGATGCAAAAAGCGGCAAAAACGACGCCGCAAACGGTATATACAGGTGGAAAGAACTTGAACTTGACGAGAAGAAGCACCGGGTGACCTTCAAGGGTCAGGAGATATCCCTGACAAACAGGGAATTCGAGATGCTGAAGGTATTCCTGACAAATCAGGATATAGTGCTTACAAGAGACACACTTCTCGAAAAGGTCTGCGGATACGACTATGTCGGCGAGACAAATGTGATCGATGTATATGTCAGATTCTTACGTTCGAAAATAGACGAGGCCTTTGATATCAAGATGATAGAAACAGTCAGAGGTGTAGGATATGTCATCAAATCGGAACAGTAACGTAAGAGGACGAGTGTCCTCGATAAGACACAGGCTTGCAGGCCAGCGTGTCAGATATAAGATCGGGATGCATTTCTGGCATTACGTCTTTCTCATAATAACCATGACTTTGGTATGGCTTGCCGCCCGGGAATACATGATTGCAGACAATGTTCCTTTTATGAGCAGATCCCGTTCGATAGATGTGTCACCGACGGTAAAAGAGGTCAACGATATCGCAGAATTGCGGGATGCCGTAAGGACTCTAAGATACACGGTTGTGTCGAATACGACCGGAGCTGTGATCGTGGATGAATTGATCTTCCCCCCGATCGCGTTCTTTACCATGTTTGCAACGGGGCTTTTTGCCCTTCGGCTCATCGGAGATCTTCTGTCATATTCCCATGAGAGTCACAGGATCAAGAAGGAACTCGCACCGCTCGACGAGATCGCGATGCGTGCGGAGGAGATATCGAGCTTTGAGCTTTCCGAAGAGAAATATCATCTCATAGAAGAGAAGATCACAAGTCTTGAGCCTACGGAAGAGGCGAAGCTGTCGTTCGGTGACGAAGATCTTCGGGGCATAGAGCGTGCGATGAACAACCTTCTTACAAGGATAAGGGAGAGTAACCGGCAGCAGGCACGTTTCGTTAACGATGCGTCCCACGAGCTTCGTACTCCCATAGCGGTCATCGAGGGATATGCGAACATGCTCGCAAGATGGGGTCGCGAAGACGAAAAAGTTCTCGACGAGTCGATCGCTGCCATACAGAATGAATCTGCCCATATGAAGCATCTTGTGGAACAGCTCCTGTTCCTGGCAAGGGGAGATGCCGGAAGGACAGTTCTCAAGCCCGAGAAGACTGATCTGTGCGAACTCATGCAGTCTGTGTACGAGGAGTCGCTCATGATAGATGAAAATCACATCTATAAGTTTTCCTGTCCGACGGACCCGGTATATGTCATGGCGGATGAGGGTATGCTGAAACAGGCTGTCAGGATCCTTGCCGACAATGCGGCGAAGTATACGAAGGAAAAAGATGAGATCATATTGTCTGTCGGAATCGCATCCGACACGGACGTGTACCTTCAAGTCCAGGATACGGGCATCGGAATGAAGGATAAGGACATAGAGCATATGTTTGAAAGGTTCTACCGTTCGGATGAAGCAAGGAGCTTCGGCGGGACCGGACTGGGACTTTCGATCGCCAAGTGGATAGTCGACAAGCATGAGGGGCATTTTGAGATCACATCCAGGGAAGAGCTCGGAACAAGGATAAGGATCATGCTCAGGAGAACGGACAGCGCGGACAAGAACGCCGAAAATGCTTGATATCGCGTTCGATCGGTGGTAGAATATAATCCCAATGGATTGTTACGCATCGCCTCATTTGTGACAGGCGTTTAAGGAGGAGTTATCATGGCAGGAGTAAGTGGTGTTTCTTCTCAGAACAATATGATGTATTCTCAGATCGCAAGCGGTAAGAGGATCAATTCCGCTGCCGACGATGCGGCAGGACTTACCATTGCCGAGAAGATGAACAGCCAGGAGACGGGTCTT
>JAEEJD010000117.1 GCA_016281675.1 Lachnospiraceae bacterium | reverse complement strand
TTAACATGCGGATCCGGCCTTGCAAACTCACTGATACGGCTGATACAGCAATCCATATCCATTTTGCTTATCAGGTATTTCAGTTCGTGCCTGAACGCTTTGTTATTCTCCATTTAAAAACCTTTCCTCGTACTTATCCAGGTATTTCCCATGATTTTCCCAGAATGTCCGAACGACATTCACGCTGTCATCAAAATACTTCTCTGACTCCTGCTCGCTGCAGTTCGTGTATCTCATATGATCGAGCACCATCTGATCGTGGATGCGCGCATACAGGTCATCGATCATCGCAAGAATCTTGTCCTTTTCGAACTCGTTTGCCCTCATCTCATCTATACGGGCCACGACATCCTTTCGAAACTCCTCATCCCCGGCTTCACTTGCGAACGGGTAAAAGCTTTCGTTCATGAACCCGAGAAGGTCATATTCATATTCCTCCATCGACGCCGAATTGACATCGAAGATGACCGGACGATACTTGCCGTCTCCGAATTTGGTCCCCTCGTCATCCGTAGTCTTCCACACGCGGAAATTGTAGTTCGGCCAGTCCCTCGCATGAGCGATTATCACATTTGCGGCATAACAGTCGATCAGGCTCTGCCTGTCAAAATCATTTTGATTCCAGCCCTGTTGTTGAAAATCGATGATGTTCACATACAGCACCTTATTGATATCCACACCGTACTTATCGGCGATAAAGCTGTTATCGAGCTTCTGTGTCAGCCAGTAGAAGCCCCAGTACTCGCCGTTTACAAACAGCGCACAAGGTGCACGGTCCGTTGTCGCGCAGTCGGTATCCTTCATGCACTCTTCCATGATCGTATCCTTCATCTTCGTTCCGACATCCTGCCCGCCCTTGTCAAGCGCGATCGAATGAAGGTCCATATCGATGCCGTCAACCGTGAATGATTCCTTGTATTTGCCTCCGTATGCCCGTCTGAAAATGACCGAGAAACTCTTCTGCAGATCCCATCTCGAGGACATTCCCTTTATCCTGATACCTGCATTTGTCGCAAGCACTTTTGAGCGGTTCTCATCGTATATCTCAATCTTCGTATCTCGCTCACTGACTCGTCCTCTCGGTATGAAGTTTGCGGTATCCGCTCCGAAATCCTCGGGCTGTCCGGCCTCTATAAATGCATCATACTTATCGCCGAGCACCATGATACCGTTCTCTTTCGAGAACAGGTCGTACGGATCGGATACTATCGAGACGATCGGCATTTTGTCATAGGCTTTCTTGTTCTCAAATCCGACAAAATACACAAAATCACTGACCTCGGTATACTTCCCGAGCTTATCCTTTGCGACCGCGCGAACGAGAGTACCCTTGTCAACGGGATTTGTCGGGATCGGAGCCCTGCCGTCCGTATATTCTATCGCTACATCGGGTATCGCCGCATAAATGTTCGGCTCATCCGATCTGTCTCGGATGTGTATAGGCCCGTCATACAATATCCCGTTATCAACCGGATTGCTGCCGTCAAGCGTGTAATAAACGTCTCTTCCGATATTCGAAGCCGAAAGAATAAGATCAAACTCCTTATCGTAAAATCCCGTATCGCGGGAAGCGATGACATACCCTTCAAGTATCTCCGGAAGCACCTCGCCGTCGCTGTTAGAATACCCGGGAGTCGGCTGTTTGACTGCCCATTCATACGATCCGTCACTCATTCTCGCGTATGTCGTGTCGTACTTAAGTGCCGGGATCTCAACGCGGTCGATGTAATGCCTCCTTCTGTCAAGAAGGTTCATCGTCACACCTTCCGATGAGATCAGAAAATGCGGATCGAACAGATAATATGCACCCGGTGCGACAACGGTCCCCTCGGGTATCACGAACTTTTCGTTCAGTATAAGGTCTATGGAGTCGTTGATTATATATCCCGAAATATCCATATCCTTATCCGTGGGATTGTATATCTCGATCCAGTCCGGAAACTCGCCGTTCTCGTCCTCACAGCATCTGACGTTTGACGTGCACACTTCGTTTATAACGACATGTTCCTCGGGCTTTCGCGCAGCATCTATCCCGAATGCCGCGATCACAACAATAAGCAGCCCCACAAATACGATATGCCAGTTTTTCTTAATCCAAAGCAAGATATTTCTCATTGTATCCTTTAAGGTAATCCTGACGCGTCATAAAAAACCTTCTTAACGCGTCAACACTTTCATCGAATTGTGCTTTTGCCTCATCCGCGCTGCAGTCGGTGTAGCGCATCTTATCAAGTATCATCTGATCGCACATCTCGTCATACAGAGAGTCGATCATCCGGATCATCTTATCCGTCTCAAACTCATCGCCGCACATCCTGTCGATCCGCTCAACAAGGTCTGACCGAAACTGCGGATCCTCGGACACGTTCATGAACGGATACCATTGCATGAGATATTCGGTAACATCATAATCGGGACTTTGCATCGATCTTGAGTTCATATCAAAGATCACGGGGCGGAGCTTTCCGTCACCGAACTGCGTACCCTCATCGCTTCCGGTTTTCCACATCCTCACGTTAAAAGCAGGCCAGTCACCGTCATGAGCCACGATTATGTTTGCCGCATAATAATCGATGAGCGCGTCGCGGTCAAAACTGTCTATATCCCAGTTAAGTCCGAGAAATTCGAACTCCTCACTGTCAACTATCTCAACGTCATCCCTGTTCACATCATATTCGTCGGCAATGTAGCTCTCGTCGATTCGATCCATCAGCCAGTAGAATCCCCAGTATTCTCCGTTTATAAACAGGCAGCACGGCACGCCGTCATTCGTGACACAGTCGGTATTGCTCATACACCGCTCCATCAGGATATCACACATCTTGGTCGCGGTGTCCTGCCCACATTTATCAAGCGAAAGCGAATGTCTGTCGTATTCTTTGCCTCCCGCCGCAAACTTTGCCCGGTCTTCACCACTGTAAGCCGTGCGAAACGTCAGGTTGAAGCTCTTCTGAAGATCCCATCTCGAAGACAGGCCCTTTATCCT
>JAEEJD010000116.1 GCA_016281675.1 Lachnospiraceae bacterium | reverse complement strand
TCAACATCCTTCATACGAACAGGACCCATGAATTCCATATCTTCCCTTATCATGAGGGCAAGACGCTTGGAAAGGTTGTTGAATATCGCATTCTGGACTTCCTCGTTCGCACCCTTAAGCGCGATAGCAAGGTCGGAGTTATCGACGTCACGAAGCACTCTCTGGATCGCGCGGTCGTCAAGCAGCAGGATATCTTCGAATACGAACATCTTCTTCCTGATCTCGTCCGCAAGTTCGGGCTCGTCGATCTCGAGAGTTTCCATGATATGTTTCTCCGTACTTCTGTCGACGGTATTGAGGATATCGACAACAGCGTCCACACCACCGATGATGGTGTAATCCTGATTGACGAGAGATGACAGCTTGGATTCCAGGATCTTCTCCACCTCCTTGATGACATCGGGACTCGTACGGTCCATCATGGCGATACGTTTTGCAACGTCGGACTGTCTGTCGGGCGGGAGCGCCGAAATGATAAGCGCAGCCTGACTCGGATTCAGATATGACAGGATAAGGGCGATCGTCTGGGGATGCTCATCCTGTATGAAGTTAAGAAGCTGTGAAGCTTCGGTCTTACGTATGAATTCGAAAGGCTTAACCTGAAGCGAAGCGGTAAGCTTTCCGATAACATCGAGAGCCTTCTCGTTTCCGAGAGCTTTCTCGAGGAGTTCTTTGGCGTAACTGATACCTCCTTCGGCTATGTACTGCTGCGCAAGGCAGACGCCGTAGAATTCGTTTATGACTTCTTCCTTGGCCTGAGGTGTGACGCTTCTTGTATTTGCGATCTCAAGCGTCAGGTCCTCTATCTCCTCCTCCTTGAGATGTTTGAAGATAAGCGCACTTCTCTCCGGGCCGAGCGCTATGAGCAGTATCGCAGCCTTCTGGAGACCGGTGAGCTTTTCCTCTTTTTCTTTACCAGCCATAATTTACCCCCATTCCTCGTTCAGCCAGTTTCTGAGAAGCTGAGCCGAGGCATCCGGATTCTCATCAACAAATTTCTCGACCATGAGGCGGACCTCGGATTTGGTCTCAAGGTCGATATCTTCAACCTGATGCTCCTGCGTGGTTGTAAGAAGATCATCAACCGAAAGCTCGGGCTCCGCAGCGACCTCCTCCTCTTTGTTCTTCCGAAACGTCGTAAGAACCACGATGCCGAGAAGTGCAAGTATGAGCACGATCAGGATGATCTGGGCTATGTTCGAAGGTGACAGCGACAGGCCTTCTTCGGGCTGGAATATCGGGACGTCATATGCCACGATGGAAATGTTCGCCGAAGGGATGCCCGTTGCGTTTGACACGAGCGTGAGCATTTCCTCGTCAACTTCCTTCTTGACCATTTCGCTGTTCTGATTCTTGAACTCATCAAACGTTATGCCGTCAAGAAGTCCCTGTGCCTTGACGTCACTCTCTTTGTAGATAACGTAATGCGATGCCGTTATACCGATCGATGAATTGGCGTAGTCGATGGCTCCCGGAGGTGTGACTTTGTCCGTGATCTTCTCGCTCGGAAGGTAATCTCTCGATTCCTCGGTAACGCTGTAATTGGAGTTGTTGTTATCCTCCATTACATAGGTGGTCTCTTCCTGGTTCGTGTCCGTACCCGGAACACCGCCTGCTCCGCCTTTTCCTTCGGCTTCGTATGTATCCTCATGTGCCAGCACGTTGGTACCGTTCTCATCCGCCTGGGTATATTTGTGCTCGGTCTCCTTAAGGGATGAGAAATCCATTCTCAGATTCGGCGAGACCTTTACATCCTCGTAAAGATTCGATCCGAGGAGCACCTGAATGACTTCCTGCTTGAGAGCATTCTCGGCCTGGGTCTTGAGCGCGATCTGATTGGATGTGTTGACTGTACCTGAATTGTTCTCCGCTTCCTCCATTCCCGAGAACAGAAGATTACCCGCGGAATCTATGATTGAAATGTTGTCCGTAGTCTTGTTTCCGAGTGCCGTTGCTATGTTTCTCGCAAAGTTTTCCGCAACACCCTCGGGAAGTGTATCGTTGAGTTCGAGCATAACGCTGGCATACGCTTCCTCCTCCTTGGAAAGGAGCGTGCCGTCATTATCGGGGATCGAAAGAGTCACGTAGGCTTTCTTGACGTGTTCGGTAGCCTCCATGATATCCTGCAGGTGAGACTCCTGATAGAGCTTATATGTCTTCTGTTTGTCGGATTCCGTAGTGGACAGCCCGCCCGCAAGCGCAGTCTCGAGGCTGTATGAATCGGCAGGGAAATTGTTGGCGCCAAGGAGAAGTGTCGCCTTGGCGATATCCTGTTTCTGAACCGATATGATCAGACCGTCATCCGTGGTCTGGTAGGGGATCGAGTCCCCGTCGAGAAGATCGATGATCTCAGCCGCCTGTTTCGTGCTCTCGCATGTTATGAGCGTTTCGTATCTCGGTCTTGTCAGAACAGTAGCCAAAATGGCAAGTGCCAAGATCACACCTGCCGTTACGCTGATAATTATCGTTTTCTGTTTCGCGGTAAACTTGTTCCACCACTCCTGAACCTTCTGGAGTAATTCTCTAAGTCTGTCTACCATCGTCGTCCTCCGGACTATAAATATGTGTGTCGCCCATAAGTATCACCTACGGTGATTAGGGCTCCACGTGCAGGCAGGGTCTTCCCGCTCCACGGGCCCCTCCTACCAGCCGCCTAAACCTGTATCTGCATAAGCTCCTTGTACGCTTCAAGGAACTTGTCCCTCAGCGCCACCGTGTAACTTAATGCCGTGTTCGCTTTGGCGGCCGCGATCGCAAGATCGTGCGTGTTCTCCGATATGCCGAGTGCGAACTTGATCTCCTCGTCCTCCTGCTTCTGGAGGAGATTGTTTGTCTCATTGACGTTCGAGAGCATCGAATTGAACAGTGACGTGAAGCTCTCGTCGGTCGCTTCCGTTCTTGTTGATGCCTTTGCCGCCGCCTGGGCTATCGGCTGTGAGCCTATGTTTAAGATGTTAGTAATATCCATGAACGGTCCCTCCTATCCTCTTATCAGACTTTACCGATCTCGAGGCCCTTCATTGCGATCGACTTGCTCGCGGTGAAGGCCGTCGCATTAGCCTGATAAGCTCTCTCGGCATCGATCATGTTTGTCATCTCTGTTACTATATTTACATTGGGATAAAGTACATATCCGTCATCGTTTGCATCCGGATGCGAGGGATCATAGACCATTATGAGATCCGACTGATCC
>JAEEJD010000115.1 GCA_016281675.1 Lachnospiraceae bacterium | reverse complement strand
GAATCCCATGGGCTGGCCCGTTCCCGGATTAACAAGCGGTGCGGGCTTGTTCTTCATGTCGGAACGTACGTTGTACCATTTGGTCGGGATCTCGTTCTCGTTAAGGTAGATCTTGTAAGGGATTTTCTTTTCTTCGCTCATTTTGTTGCTCCTTTCGTTTTCTCAGCATCTTGTTAGGATTACTGCCGGTGAGGTGCGGCGACAATTTTTCACGAATCATCCCGTGCTGCTTCTCGATTCCTTCCCGGGTGTCCGGAGAGTGAATGCGTCACGGGTGACGAGCTGAAAAATTCGTACGTCCGACCGAGCCGGCCGATAGTTGAGACAAAATAAAAAATCCCGTCCCAACGATTTGCTGGGACAGGATCAAAATCTCTTCCTGCGGTGCCACCCGGCTTGGTACTAACGTACCCACTCATGCGTACCATCATACGCGGATCTTTGATAACGGAGGATCTTCTCCGGCTCACATACTGTAATTTCTGCTCGCCCTCAGGAGTCCATTCGCTTCCGGTCTTATTGCCGCCATCTCACCGTCGGCGGCTCTCTCAGAATAAGATTGTCGGAAGTTACTCACTCTCCTTCAACGGTTTAATTGATTATTACACTAAAGTGTTTTTCTTGTCAACAATTTTTTTTGACAAATTTTCTTATTTTGAAGATATAAAGTTGGTCCAAAGATGCTCTTCTTTTTCGGGAAGACCGTATTTCTCCTTCCCGAGAGCGATACTCTTCATCATAAAAGCCATATTCCTTGCAAGCGTCCTCATGATCTGAAGACCTTCGGCATCCATCAAAGCCTCTCCGGGAGCGCTTCCGTGAACGCTGTTCCAATACTGGCTCGGTGCAACGGGCATTCCGCTGATCGTGAAGTACTTGTTCAGTTCGTCAAAAGTCGCCGAGCAGCCTCCGCGGCGCGCCACAACAATACTTGCTCCGACCTTCATCGTCTTGTCGAAATGAGTGCTGTAGAACAGTCTGTCAAGACATGCGATAAGCGTTGCGTTTGCCGATGCATAATAAACGGGAGAAGCAACAACAAGTCCGTCAGCCGCTTCAAACTTGGGTGCAAGTTCGTTTACGATATCATCAAACGCACACTTGCCCGCTTTGCCGCATGCTCCGCATGAGACGCAGCCCCTGACATCTTTACTGCCCAGCTGGATCGTTTCGCTGTCAAAGCCTTCGGCATCCAAAACCTTAGCAAACTCTTTGATCGCGATAGCGGTATTGCCTTCCGCTTTGGGGCTTCCGTTAAGAATAAGAACCCGCGCGGATCCGGTATCCTTTATCCCCATATATTCATTGTATTCCCTGCGAAGTTCTTCCTGCGCATCCGGTGACAAACCGTCAAATATGAGCTTGGCTGCATCCATTGTCTGCGCAAGCCGTTTGATCGTGAAAAGCCATAATTCAAAACTCATTTTTCTACTCCTTTATCGGGCAATACAACAACTTAAGAATTACTTGCATTATAGCAATTTAACCGAAGTTGAATCAAGAAAAAATCACATTTTTCTGATATAATCATAATCATGAAAGATGTAGTATCACAACTGATATTCGATCTGATCTATTCCGCCTTAAGCGCCGACGGTCGCGATGAACTGTTCGGGAAACGTCTTGATATCGACAGGGAGCTTTTCGCAAACGGTTTTGCCGGAGATGAATTCCCCATACTCTGGTTTGAGTTGCCGCTTTCCGGCGATCCCTGGTACGATCTTCATGTACTGACGCAAAAAAGCGCCCTCTCGCCCGACTCAAAGATTCCCGAAGGGATTTTTTACCCGAAGTTGTTTGAGTGGTTTGCCAAGCGTGACGGAGTCAGGCAGCTTGCCATGAGCTTTGATATCTCAAAAGGGGATTATTACAATCCGGCGGCACAGCTTCTTGTAAGCGGAGACGATCCTTCGGTCGGATGTGATTTTCTCGAAGAGGCGGGAAACATTCCCGCAAGAAACGCATACAGGGTATTTGCAGGCAGGTTGCCGGACGGATGGTTTGCATGTTATCTCGGAACTTTTCCGGGACGCAGCGATCTGAACCTGAGGGTGGAATGCATACCGGATCAGCAATTGCAGGTTGCTTATTCCAAAGACCCCGCTCTGTTAAGAAGAGATCTTGGACAATGCGGTTTTGCGATAAGCGATGAAATGTTGGAATTCGTCAGAACCATGTCCGATCAGCCGGTCCAGATCGAATTTCAGTTTAACGTCGGTCCCGATGGGATGGCAGAGCCGACATTGGGCGTAAGCCTTCGGTTTGTTGCTCCGGTCGGAAATCACTCACACCTGGCCTTCCTTAAAGAGAACGAAAATGTTGTATCGCTGATGGGGGCACTTGAGGATGCGGGTCTATGCGACGACAGGTGGCGCAAGCTGCCCGGATGCGCATTTATAAAACGATTGTCGGCGGGAGGCGTATCGGTACGTTTCGGAGGCTATACTGCATTCATTAAAGTACGAATGACCCCCGACAGATTGATCGACGCAAAGACATATATTTATGCATCTATGTTATAGCACGAGGTGAGCAAATGGCAGTCAAGTTCAAATATTGCAGGATTCAGGGAAAAGAGCTCGCGATCAATACACGAACAGGCAAGGGCATATTCAGCATGCTGAATCAGATGGTAACGAACGGTGTCATGGAAGACGAAGACGTCGATCTGTTCAAAGAGATCGACTCGTGGTTTGCCGTGGAATTGCCGTGGCCTCCCCAGTGCAAGCGCCAGGAAAAGGTCATATGCTATTTCAAGACAGAGAACAGCGAAATGATGATGAAGATGATCAATCCGCTTCTCTGGCTACTTGAAAAATACGAACATGCGTATTATATAGTCTACACAAACTTCCCCGGAGAGATCGTGTACGAAGACGAATACCAGGTCGCGGTCAAAGTCGATGAGAACGTTGTCATCGAAGACCTTCAGGACAACTGGTCTCCGGAATAAGCGAATTACCTGTTAAGCTTCCTCCATCAACGCTTTTGCAAATGCGTCTATCTGAAGATCCTTCTCTTCCGAAGGCTTGGCTTTCGGATCTATAAAGATCGCAGTTTGTTCGAATGCCGTTTCACCTATGCACTTCTCAAGCTTCGCAAGAGCTTTCTCGGCTCCCGATCCGCTCTGACATGCAAATGCGGCAAATCTCTTTCCTTTAAGTCCTTCCCTGTTTTCCTCTATGAATGTACGAAGCGGCGGTGTAAAATTCGATGCCCATACGGGGAATCCGAATATTATCCTGTCAAAGCGTGAAAAGTCAACGTTATAGTCCTCCAGATCGGGTTTCTCTGCCATGATGGCACTCTTGCCGCCCCAGAAGAACTTCAAAAATCCTTTATCGCTGTACGGTTTGATCGGCACAAGCTTCCGGATATGGGCATCCGTTTTTTCCTTGAGCTTTTGCGCAACGTATTCCGTGTTTCCTTCAAGTGAATAGTATACTATCAGATCAGTCATTACCGTCATCCTCCTCGGTTTCGCTTTAATCTTTTAGATATATTATATCAGAAAAAAGAAAGGACGGGACTGTTGTCCCGACCCTCTTTGAAGTACCGTGTGTGAGAGGATTCGAACCCCCGACCTTCTGGTCCGTAGCCAGACGCTCTATCCAGCTGAGCTACACACACTTACGCACGACACTCCGAATTCTACCATAGCGTTCTGTATTCGTCAACAATCGAATACTCCTTCATTCTTCTCCTCAATGGCCTTTATCGCGTGATATGTATACTCGATATAAGGTACACTGATATCATTCTCCCGTGCCATCGAAATAAGATATCCGCACAGGCTGTCGACCTCCGTGCGGCGGCCGGCATCTATATCCTGAAGCGTAGAATAGCGCGAAGATTCCGCGCACTCATATATACCGGTTTTTTCGGGAAGATCTATGCCGCGAAGCTTTGCAAGTGTCCGGACCTCCGTCCAGAGTTTCCGGGCTATGAACAACCCGTGTTCGCTCCTTGTATAAAGCGCCGCCGGAACCCCTATTATTGCCTGCGGCAGGTTGTTGCATATGTTCTTGGCATATTTGGTCCATATGTCGAGCATTATATCTTTGCTGGGTACCACGTTCATCTGTGTCCCCGAAAATGCGTCGGCAACGACCTGCAGTTTCTTTTCGGCATCGGGAATATCCACCGCACCGTAGTACACCGTTGTGTTGTATGTCGTATCAAACACGATCTCTCCGCCGGCTCTTCTTGATGCGATCATGATGATCGAATGAAGCACATGCTCAGATCCGACGGCTTCGGCGATCACCTCTTCGGAATCTCCCCCGTTTAACATCGACATAATGACCGTATCTTTTCCGGTGATAGGCGGAAGAAGCTTGACCGCCTCCGAAAGCGCATTACCTTTAACGGACACGATGATAAGATCCTGTATTCCCGCCTCATCGGGTGATTTTACCGAAGGGTGATATACACGTCCGTTAACCTTTACACCGTCAGATTCAAGTCGCTTGCGACGCTCTCCGTCGGCAATGACGGTGATGTTACGGTCGGCTCTCTCATCGTTTTCAAATCCCCATATAAAGTATCCGCCTACAGCTCCGGCGCCGAGCAGTGCGATTTTCAAGTGGGCCCCTCCTTACTACATAAAATATGCGATCTCATCCTCGGGAGGATCGGTTTCGACGAGCGACTGCGCGATCATTACCGGCGCGGGCTCTTCCGTCTTGCGGTTCATCATCGCGTGGACTTTGGCCGTAACTTCCACCCAGGTACCTTCTTTTATCTCAGACTGACGATCATATTCACACGGAAACCCGACAAATGCGATATCCTCCGCGCAGCACGTCATTGCGGGACGTGCAACGGCAAGCATTTTGTCGTTTTTCAGTTCCTTCGGATGCGTAGCCTTTGCTTTGAACTTAACGGTTTTGTCGATATAAGCGCTCAGGTTCTCAAAGATGTCTATGTAGAATATCCCGTAATCCTCATCGCCGATCTCGATCACAGGCGAATCCATGTCATAGGGAAGTTCTTCGGGAACATTGTCCTCAACCTGACCGTCGGGCGTCTCGTAAAGCACCTGCGCCCTCCTGTTGACGGCCCTTACCATACGCTTGAACATCGCGCGGTCGTGCTCGGGAAGACACCTGTTGAAAACGACCAGATCCGAATACTTGTACTGATTGGTCATCATCATCTTCATGTTCGACAGATACATCTCAAAAGTTCCCGAATCGATCGGTGTGATGATCTCCGCTATCTGCCAGTGATCGGGAAACGCTTCGATCAGTTCGTCGACATCCCACATTCCGTTCTCTTCTATTATCACACGGTCGGGACGCACTTCCTTATCAAACTGCCTGAACAGTTCCTCGCTGACCGAATCTTCATCTTCCACCTTGCGAAGAATGAATTTGTTATCACCGAGGCGCATGATATCGATAGATTCGTCGCCTTCCTCACATACGACAAAAAGGGTCGTCCTTCCGTCCCTGAACTGACCCTCATCCATCGTCTGCCTTATAAAACTTGTCTTGCCGCCGTCAAGAAATCCGGTGAACAAATAGACGGGCAACGGTTTTCTGCCTAACATTGTTTACACTCCAAATAACTTTGCAAGAGCGTCCTCGTCGATCTTGGAACCTATCACGCAGAGCCTTCCGGTATAATCCGCACTGCCCTCTCTTATCTCGGTCTCGCCCGGTGTCAGGTCAAAGTGCAGCCACTTTCCGTCCGCGGAAGGAACGATTCCCTTCGCACGAAGAACCTGTCCGAACTCCTCTCCGGATGCGAGTCTGTCCAGAATACCTTTAAGCTCGTTTTCATCAAACTTCTTCGGAGTCTCAACACCCCAGCTTGTGAACACCTCATCCGCATCATGATCATGGTGATGGTGATGATGCTCATGGTCATGCTCGTGCTCATGTTCATGTTCGTGATCATGGTCATGATGATGTCCGCAGCAACACTCTCCGTCATGATCGTGATGATGCTCATGCTCATGCTCGTGCTCAAGCTCATGTTCAAGAGCTTTTGCGTCGCTCATCGCGCCGAAAATCACACCGCCGTCGATATCATCCCAGGGGGTGGTGATGAGTGCGGCTTCGTGATTTTTGCCCCTGACAAGCTTAACGACCTCGTCAAGCTTCTCCTCGGAAACGTCCTGTGTACGAGAAAGAACGATACATCTCGCGGTCTCTATCTGATTGTTGAAGAACTCTCCGAAGTTCTTCATGTATACTTTAGCCTTCTTGGCATCCACAACCGCCGTAGTCGTCGCTATCTCAAGTCCGGCCTCATCAGCAACGTCCAGAACCGCACGCTCAACATCGGAAAGTTTGCCGACGCCCGAAGGCTCAATTACTATCCTCGAAGGATGATACTCGTCAACGACTTTTTTAAGCGCGGTCGCAAAATCGCCAACCAGCGAGCAGCAGATACATCCGCTGTTCATCTCGGTTATGTTGATACCCGCATCTTTGAGAAATCCGCCGTCGATACCTATCTCACCGAATTCGTTTTCTATCAGAACTATCTGCTGTCCTGAAAACACATCCTTTATCAGTTTCTTGATAAGTGTTGTCTTGCCGGCTCCCAAAAAACCCGAGATAATGTCTACTTTTGTCATGATAACAACCTTTCTAATTCATTAAAAACAGCCAGACGAACGGCATTGCCGCCATGATCTGAATAATTGCGAATCTGAATACAACCTGTGTGTTCGACCACTCCATCACCTTACGTGCCTGATCGTGAAGAGGACATCTTACGTTCACAAGTATCTTGATCTTGAGGAACCGAAGAAGTGCCACTTTGATAAGTCCGAGTCCGCCGTCAAGGATCATCACGATGGCAAACGGAATATACAAAAGCACATATCCCGATAACAGCGCAACGATCGCGATCATCATTCCCATCGCACGGCTTCCCGCATCTCCCATCAACATGCTGCTGGGGTTGGCGTTATACCACAGATATGCAACAAGCACCGTGATGAAATACGTGATGAACAGAGAATCCTCGGGCCCGTCCATGCAAAAAGCCAGCAGCCAGAATGCACTGAGTGTGATGATCGAAAGAGTTGCAGACAGTCCGTCCACACCGTCGGTACAGTTCGTAACATTTATGCTCATCCAAACAAGAGCTATTATAAGAATGGCCGCAAGTCCGTACGGGATCGTGATCGACACACCCCACGGGGGCAGGATCATGAAAGTATTGCCGTGCCAGATCAGATATGCCGCAGCGATCGCGGTACCGAGCAGCAGATCAAGCGCTCCTTTGAGATACTCATTCCACGGCTTTTCTGCCTTGTCATCAAAGAATCCCGAAAGCATGCAGGCCGTGATGACAACAAGATAGATTATCTTCTCCGTGCTGATATGATCATACAGAAACACCGTTGCGACAAACACCAGAACAAACACGATCCCGGCTCCGCGAACCTTACCTTTCGAGAGTGTTCCCTCAACCGCGAATGCCCTTCCCTGATCGTGAGGAAGTCTCGATGCGAACACCTTCATCAGTATGATCGTCCCGAAAAAAGCGATCAGAACGCCGGAAAGTGCGGGTACAAACGAATATATGTCAAACCACGGAATATGATATATCATCGGTCACACCTCATTTGCAAAATCAAAAGCGCCGATAAACGACGCTTCTGATTATAAACCAATTTTGGTTTCTTGCAAATACCGACGGATGCATCATCCCTCTATCGAAATATACTTTCTCTCTTCAACCTGAGGCTCAACTTCCTTCTTCGGTACGAATACCTTCAGGATGCCATCCTCAAACTTTGCTTTGACTTCCGACTCTTCGATCTCTTCACCGATGTAGAAGCTTCTCGAGCAGCTGCCGAAGGATCTCTCTCTTCTGATATATGTTCCGTCTTCGTTCTTCTCTTCGTTCTCCTCGTTAGTCTTGGCACTGACTGTAAGGTAACCGTCCTTGAGTTCAGCGGAGATGTTTTCCTTCTTGTAGCCGGGAAGATCGATATCGAGCGTGAAGCCCTTGTCGCTCTCCTTGACATCCGTCCTCATAACCTGAGGGATCGGAGTTCCTCTGAAAGCCTTGATAGGCTTGGAAACCGTATCAAAAAAGTCATCAAATAAGTTTTCACCGAAAATACTGGGCATTAACATAAGTCATTCCTCCTTTATTATAGGCCCGCAGGCCTTTGTTTTCATTGAGCTGATTATGTTATACCACTTTTGTTAGCACTCGTCAAGTGTGAGTGCTAACAACTTTTGTGAAAATTTTGTGAACCCGGTAAAATCTATTGGCATGTATTCAGTTTTGTTAACTATTAACAGAATGTTCATAATTCCTGTTTCGTATATAAAAGAACACGTCCCCCCAAGGACGTGTCCGTCGATATTCAGTTTTTCAAACCCTTACTCCTGCTGTCTTGTAAGGATAACCCAGAGGTCCTGTTTCATAGCTTAACGGTCCTGTCGTACGGTCCGGCCCGCATTAGCGGGTCGGATCTTTTTATATAAGAATTCCGCAATCTTTTTTTAGCCCCTGGCATCGGTATCGTTTCATCTCAAGTGGATTTACGATCCGCACATCATAACCGGTAGACTCCATAGTCACATGGATCTCCTCTGCGAAATCATCCAGCTGATAGTTCTTATCGCAATACGCATATCAAAATATAATAAATCAAAGAACGCTCTCCACGGCTAGCATATCTACCGCCCGCTGGAAGGGAAAATACTATAAGAACGGGTTTTTGAGATGATTCCGTTTGTATGTCCTGCCCTGTCCGTACTATAATTATTTTGTAATTTTTAATTTATGTTCCAACCCTTTACGAACAATCATTATCTAAACAAAAGGAGATTCGATATGCAGCAATCATTCAAAAAAGGTTTTGAGAAAGATTCCATGCTGATGGGGTCAGCTATAGCAGGCAGTATTTTGTGGATAATAAACGCAGTATTTAATTATATTGCAACCGATTACCGCGCTTTT
>JAEEJD010000114.1 GCA_016281675.1 Lachnospiraceae bacterium | reverse complement strand
TCGGTAGAGTCGCGTCTCAGCATGAACAGATCACTGCTGTTGTTATCAAGTTTAGGCATTATTCCCGCGTTTATCTCGTGTGCTCCGACTATGATGTCGCTCTTCTTCGACTGTCTGAATATCCTGTCAAGCTTGACTACCTTGAAACACTCGGATGCGATAAGATCCTTGAGCACGCTTCCGGGCCCGACCGACGGAAGCTGGTTCGTGTCTCCGACCATGATCAGCCTCGTTCCGGGAACAAGCGCCGCAAGAAGTGCTTTGAATAAAGGCAAATCCGTCATCGACATTTCGTCGACAATAACCGCATCTACTTCAAGAGGATTGTCCTCGTTATACTCGTACGAAAATGATTTTCTGTCACCTCCGGGTGACAGGCCCAAAAGCCTTTGTATGGTGGAACTCTCGTATCCGCTCGTCTCCGTCATCCTCTTGGCCGCTCTTCCCGTAGGCGCGCACAGGACAAATTCGTCCCCCGAGGCGCGAAGATACCTGATTATGACGTTTATGATCGTTGTCTTTCCCGTTCCGGGTCCGCCGGTAATGATACTTACACCGTTTGAAAGGGCCGCCACGACCGCTTCCCTCTGCCTGTCCTCGAGAGGTGTCTCTTCGTCCTCAAACTTCCTCACACGATCCTCGATGCGTCCCGTGTCCGGATCAAGTGTCTGATCAAGGTCGCAAAGGGTCCTTGCGCACCCGATCTCCATGTAGTAAAAGGCAGGGGCATACACACGTATCCCGTCTTCTTTTTTCTTGATTATGAGCTTTCGCTCCATACCGAGGTTATCGCACTGTGTAGAAACGTCTTCGGCGGACAGTTCCAGAAGAGCGGCAGACCTGTTTATAAGATCTTCCCGAGGAAGATAGACATGACCTTCCGATACTGCACAAGAAAGGGTGTAGAGGATACCGCTTCGGACCCTGTATTCGGATCCTTTCGCTATGCCCGCTGCCATGGCGATGCCGTCTGCGGTCACAAAACCGATGCCCTCTATGTCTTCGGCGAGTCTGTACGGATTCTCCTCCATGACCTTGTATACTTCGCCTCCGTACTGCCTGTATATCTTTGTGGCAAGGTTGTTGGATATACCGAACTTCTGCAGGAACATCGCAGCCTTTCGAAGCTGCACGCCTTCGGACACGAACGCTCCGATCTCCTGGGCCAGTCTCGGAGAAATGCTGCTGACCTTCGAGAGCATCTCCGGCTCTTCTTCCATAACCCTGAAAGTATCGGTACCGAACGCATCGACTATCTTCTTTGCTCTTGCCGGGCCTATGCCCTTAACCGCACCCGAAGAAAGATAGCGCAGTATCGAGTCCTCGTCATCCGCCACCGACAGCTCATATGATGTGAAAGCGAACTGTCTTCCGTATACGGAGTGGGAAACGTACTGCCCGGAAAGCTTAACGCTCATCCCTTCTCCGGCGGCATGCAAATCACCGACACAGGTTATGTCTTCTGTGTCGGTGGTAAGTTCGAATACCGTATATCCGTTATCCTTATTGGAATAAATGATGTGCTCGATGTAACCGGAAATTGTTTCCATCAGATCCTACAGCGCATTGTTCCTCTTCATCTGCTCATACAGCTGCTGGGCCAGAGAGTTGTTGTTGCCCCCGCTCTGATTGACGATGCTCTTGCTGTACTCGGCGATGAGATTCTCCTTGTAATAATCGACCAGCGTATTATTCGGGTCGGAATCATCATCTTTGGGAACCATCGCTTTCTCCATATTCTTGAAGACCTGTTCATAGAAATATGCCTCGAACTGCTTGCAGGCCTCGAGAAGCTCGTCGTCACTCTTCCTGCTGTTATTGCCGTTAAGCGTCCTCTCGAGATTGCTTGCCTTGGTCGCCGTCGATGTCAGATAATCATTGTATAAGCTTCCTATATCCATTCAAATTACCTCTTAAGATCGTTTGCAACCTGGAGCATCGAATCCGAAGTCGTGATGACTTTTGAATTGAGCTCGTATGCACGCTGTGCGATGATCAGGTTTACCATCTCATCGGCAACCTGTACGTTTGAAGACTCCAGATATCCCTGTCTGACGATGGACTTGGTGAGTGCTCCGTTCGTTGCCTCGTTAAGTGCGGGGCCGGATGCCTCAGTAGGCTGATACATCGTGCCTCCGACCTTGAACAGTCCGCTCGCATTCTGGAACTGGAACAGACCTATCTGCATTCCCGGGATCGGCTGAAGGTTGTTGTTCGCATCGGGATATGTAAGCTGTCCGTTTGCGTCAACCGAAACCTTGCTCGAAATGTAATCCGCGGGGATAACGATCGGCTGATTGTTCGTGTTCAGAACCGGATAACCGTCCGAGTTCGTCAGATACATCTGATTACCGGGGCCTATAGCAAAGTGAAAATCACCGTTTCTCGTATATACCGTCTTGCCGTTGTCATTGAGAGCGAAGAAGCCTTCACCGCTTATCGCGAAGCTCGTTGAACTCTCAGACGCCTGGAACGCACCCTGCGTAAACTCCGATGTGATCGATGCGTTACGGACACCGAGTCCGACCTGCGCGCCTACGGGCTTCTGGATACCGTTGGCTGTTGTCGTTCTTGTCTGTATCTCCTGGTAAAGAAGCGATTTGAATTCGTTCTGTTCCGTCTTGTATCCGACGGTATTGACATTCGCCAGGTTGTTGGCGATCGTATCTACGTTAGTCTGCTGGGCCATCATTCCCGATGCGCCGCTCCAAAGTGCTCTTACCATATCTGCCTCCTTATTAACTGTGAACTGTTACCGGCTGACCTTATCAGACTTTGCCAAGCTGATTGACTGCTATATCAAGGGTCTCGTTATGTGCCTGGATCATCTTCTGATTTGTCTCATATGCACGCTGGTAATTGATCAGATTGACCATTTCCTTTGCAGCCTGCACATTTGACGCCTCAAGCATTCCGTTATATACAGTTGCGGTTGATTCTATGGGGGTTGCTCCTTCGACTATATCGAAGTAGTTCTCTCCGTACTTCTCCAGATAGTTGTAATCCTCAAAATCCTGAACCTGGATCTGGGCAACCGCGTTTCCGTTCTGATAAATGGTTCCGTCGAGTCCGACCGAAGACTCAACTAGCGGATCGAGAATGATGTGACTGCCGTTTATATCGAGTACGAAGTCACCGTTCTTGTTAACGAGTTCACCTTTGGTGTTGACAATGAAATCGCCTGCTCTTGTATATTTCGTGGATACTTCTCCGGCTTTGCTCGTGAACTCTATGGCAAAGAATCCTTTGCCCGCAAGGCACATGTCATACTGATTCCCGGTCGTTACAAACGATCCCTCCGAAAAATCCCTGTATGTCTCACCTATCTTGACTCCGAGGTTCATGGCCCCGAGCTTCCTTGCCGCAAACGGCTCGGATGTATCTTTGATCTTATATGCAAGAACATCGTAGAACGCTTCGGATGTAGACCCCTCGGCCTTGAATCCGGTAGTCGACGAGTTGGCCAGATTGTTGGCCAGCACATCAACCCTGCGCTGTTCGTTGATCATTCCCGTTGCTGATGTGTACAGTCCCTTTACCATAAATACACTCCCCTATATCCGGTATCAGTACCTGTTCTAGTCTACGTTATCCGTGTAGCCTGCGAGGAACTCGACATATTTACCCGTTCCTATCGCAACCGCCGTCATCGGATCCTCGGCTGTCATGGTGTTGATACCCGTCTTGTATGCGATCAGATCCTCCAGTCCCCTTAAGAGGCTTCCGCCGCCCGTTAAGACTATACCTCTTGCCGCTATATCAGCCGCAAGTTCCGGCGGTGTCTTCTCAAGTACCGAATGGATCGCTTCGACTACCTGACCTGTCGTATCTCTAAGTGCTTCCTCGGTCTCTTCCGATGAAACCTTAACGGTTCTCGGAAGGCCTGTTACGAGGTTACGACCCGTAACCTCAAGGTATTCTATCTCCGGGCGTTTGAACGCCGTACCTATCTTGATCTTGATGTCCTCGGCGGTATTGTCTCCGATGAGAAGGTTGTGCTTTTTTCTCATGTATCTGACTATCGCTTCGTCAAAATCATCTCCCGCGACTTTGATCGAAGTCGAAACAACGGCTCCTCCGAGTGAGATTACAGCTATATCCGTTGTTCCGCCGCCTATATCGACTATCATGTTACCGCAGGGTCTGCCGATATCTATGCCGGCTCCTATCGCCGCAGCTATCGGTTCTTCTATGATCTCAACATATCTGGCTCCCGCCTGGTATGTCGCATCCTCAACCGCTTTCTTCTCAACTTCGGTTACTCCCGACGGTACGCATACGCTTATTCTCGGCTTCCTGAAGTTCTTCCTGCCCACAGCCTTCTGTATAAAGTACTTGAGCATCTTCTCGGTAGTGGTGTAATCCGATATGACTCCCTGTCTTAGCGGCCTTATCGCCACTATGTTACCGGGAGTACGGCCAAGCATCATCCTGGCCTCTTCACCGATCGCCCTTATCGTATTAGTATCCGTATCAAGAGCGATAACCGAGGGTTCTTTGAGCACTACTCCCCGGCCTCTGACATACACGAGAACACTTGCCGTGCCGAGATCGATTCCTATATCCGAATAAAGCATTTCATTCCCCTTTCAACGCTTATATTTTCGAGTTCACATAATTAATGCATGTTATCCGATATAGTATAACCCAAATCGCCCTGATTTTCAATTGTAAAAGTTCTGATTTTGCGTATAAAAAAGCAGCATAAAACAGGATCGGTTCCGTCCGTTTTACGCTGCTTCCCTGCATGTCTAACATATATATCGGCAGATTGCAAATAAACTTTAGTGAAAATGAGGGACGGTTCTTGTTTCTCATTTTTTGAGAATAAGGGACGGTTCTGATTTCTCATTTTTGATCCTGTAAACAGTGCTTAGAGATGATCCCGTAAAT